>JABLXA010000012.1 GCA_013178415.1 Bacillota bacterium
AACTAAAGCGGGAGCTTCGGAAGGTGAAGGGCCGGGATAGCTATCACAAGGGTCACATCCTGGAATACCTCTTAATGCGCTACCTGAGGTTTGAGGAGTACAGGAAGGAGGGTGCCCGCCTCAGGGATAAGGTGTATAATTACCAGGAGGGCGCCGAATTCACCTCGTACCGGGAGGTTAAGTCCAGCAGGATAAACCTCGAGGGCGGTAGGGAGCACGAGATAGACATATGGGCGAGGAGTCTCGAGGATGGACAGGACCTTCTAATCAATGTGAAGGCTCACGGCAGGAAGGCAGGCCAAAGCGAGGTCGAGGAGTTCCTCAAGGTAAAGGAGACTGCGCGGGAGCTTGGGGTAAAAGGGTACTACATCTTCTACAGCACAAGCGGATTTGATGATAATGCACTAGAACTCCTCAACCAGCATAAGATCATGTATGCAGATGGGGAGAGCTGGGAGTTATAGATCATAGATTATAGATTATAGATAATGATCAGATGACCAGCGGCGTCACCGATACCACCCGTATTCCTCAATAGCCTCAAAGAATGCAAGTATATTCTCCCACGGCACCTCGGGCTCGAGGATGTGAGTCGGCGCGAGCAGGAGGCCCCCGCCCTTCCCCACCACCTCCACCCGTTCCTTGACGACCCTGCGCACCTCGTCAGGGGTGCCAAACGGCATGGTTGACTGGGTCCCGATTGTGCCCCAGAAGGCAAGCCGGTCCCCATATTCCATTTTCACGCGCGCCGGGTCCATACACTCAGGCTGGACAGGGTTGAGGACATCCACGCCGACCTCTATAAGCTCCGGTATTATCACTGTCGGATCGCCATCACAGTGGTAAAACACATGTATTCCAGGATTGACACCTCTCGCCGCCGCGATCACCTTTCCGAGGCGAGGCTTCAGCCACCTTCGCCAGGTTTCGGGGCTCATTACAAGCCCCCTCTGGGAGGCGATGTCGTCCCCGAGCCGCAAGATATCCACCCCAGCCTCTGCATAGCGGACCGCCTGCCGGCACCGGAGCTCTGTGAGCCTATCCAGGAGCGCAGCTGCAATATCCGGGTTTACCATGAAGTCTACGAGAAGGTTCTCCATGCCCCGCAAGAACCAGGCGATCTCGAAAATCGTCTGGTAAAGCTCGCCCATCACGGCATACCCTCGGTCGTGCCACCGTTTGACCTCGGTGTCAAAATGCTCGTGGCGGTATGGCTCCATGAAATCCGGGAACATGAATTCCTCCACATCCGAAACAGTTTGTGCGCGCCCGAGGGGGTGATGAATGAGCCTGACAAAATGATATGATGAACCCTTCCTAAACGCTACGCCCCATTCATCAATAGTTACTTCTCCCTCTCCCTCTCCTTCCCCCTTTCCTCCTCCTGACAGCCCGGCCACCTCGGGAGGGACCTGGCGCGTTACCCGGGTTGGCCGAAAGGCTACGGGCCGCACCTCGAAATCAAAGTATTCCGCAGGATCATCAGCCCCCGTCTTCTCGCGGAATACCTCCATCAGAGCCGGAGTAAACGCACCGTAGCTTATCTCCCTCGGGACCTTATCAGGCTTTCGCCTGCCGAGCGCGGCAAGGACGCGCTCTCGCGGACTCATGGAACCCAGAGCTCTCGGCCACGCTGCAAGACTTGCCACCATGGTATAATCTACACCTCCCATCCCATCTCCTATATCGATGCATCCTGTATCAACGCCTTCTATATCTATGCCTTCTATATCGATGCATCCCATTTCCTATAAGGAACGACTTTCACCGCGCCAAGGATCCCGGCCGGACGCGGCGTTGCCAGGAGGTTAGCGATGGTGTTCGTCACCCTTATCTCCACCTCGTTCTCTCCCACCCTGGCTGCCTCGCTGATGTTGACGCGGTAGGGCGGCCAGATGAGAGGCGGCAGCTTATGGCCGTTCAGGGTCACCTCGGCGGTCGACTTCACGTCCTCGAATTCAAGGAAAAGCTCATATTTTTCATGCTCATCAGACCCACATCCTTTTTCACGCCCATCAGATCTACGGCCGCGCCAACGTTCAAACCAGGCTTCCGGCAGCACAAACCTCTGGCGATAGAGCACGGCTCCGACGTAATTTGGAAGCCCATTCTCCGTCCATGAACCAGATCTCATCGAGCTCGCCGTCTTCACCAGCGTCCTGCCTGTATACAGTCCCACACTCTCACTCGGCCCCGTGCCTTCATGTGGTTCCGCGCCCTGAGGCCCCGCGTCACCAGGGCCTGCATCCCCATGGCCTACATCCTCGACTCTTACCATGAAATCCCCCAGGAGGACAACAGGCTCGAGCCCATGCTTATTAGGCCTCTGCGAGGGCCATGCGGGCATTCGTGCGCGGATTTTAACCTCATTGAAGCCCTGCCGCACATATACACCTAGTTTTATAGCGCGATTGCATCTATCCCAGACAAAGATGGGTTCTGCCTCGCCGGTTATGTTCTGCCCGTTGACCTCAATCCTTACCGGCTCCCCCAAGTCCTCATAGACCAGCACCAGGTCCTCACCCGGGTAATCCTCCAGGTTGAACCCGGCGCTTGCTGTATAATAGGCGCCCGGCGGTATCATTGATGCTTCATCCAGTAAATAGTCCATCTCCCTGTGCCTCTTCCGGTGAGCGCTCTCACCAACCCCGGATTCATCGCCGGTGTGCCATGACTTCGCCAGCTCCTCGAGGGATTCATAGCGGCTAACGAGTATCTCGCAGGTCTCAGCACTGCCGTCCTCCTGGCCCTGGCCCCGGCTATCCTCATCATCGCCGCCAACCCGGACCGTCCAGGGCTCGAGAAGAAGCATATTGGGCTTCTCGAGCCTTATATCCCACTCGTCGCGGAGCACGACGGGCTCGCCGGCCACCCCGGCACCCGCGCCCCGCCCCTCTGCCGGTGTATGTCCGCTCGCCTCATTTCCCTGCTCCTGTTCTTGTTCCTGGCTCTGGCCTTGCCCGCGACCGGCGGCTCCGGTTCCGGCCCGGTCCAAGACAAAATAGAACGCCTCATACGGCTCGAAGCTGAAGGGGATAGAGCCATCCCGGCCCGCCGGGACCGCAAATATCTCACCGCTCGACGGGTCCCATACCTCCACGTGGCCATTATTATGGCTATGACCAGGGCTAGGGCCGGAGCCATGGCTGCTGCCGCTACCATCCCCTATCATACTACCACCACCGTTCCCTGTCACTAAATCCTGGCCACTTGCACCCTTTACGCCCGCCCCGAATCTGAGGGCGACATCCTGTCGACAGTTCTCCAGATTTGCGACGAAATAGAGATCGAGATCCCCTGCCCTGCGGTGCGAATACATTAGATCCCCATTTAGATCCCTGTTCACGCCAGGCGCGCCGGGCTTTCCTGGTGTAGCGAGGTTTTCAACCACAAGATCAGGCGGTAGAAAGCGTCCCAGGATGTCCCCCAGGGTTGCCTTGAGCCAGGCACGAAATCCTCCAACATCAGCTGCAACATCAGCGCATCCTTTACCAGCATGACCGGCATAATCCCCGCTGCCCTGCGGTAAGACCGGCAATGGAATCCACACTGCCTTCCCGCCGCCTGCGCCCTGCCGGATACGGGGTCCCCGGGAATCGTGAGCATCCGGATTCGCCGCCCTCATGCTCCCGCCCACGCCCGCGCCTTCGCCCGTCGCCGCCGCGGCCTCGAAACCGAAGATACCCCGCATGGCCTCCACCACCTCAGGATCCAGCGCCTGACGTGGCGAATTCACAGGCACAGCGCCGATGGCGATGACGGTGCCCCCAGCGTCATAGAACTCCCTGAGGAGCCTCGCAGTCTCCCGCGATATCGTCGATGCGGGCGGGATGATCACCGCGTGGAAGGATTCCTTGCCAACCACAAGGGCCGGGCCGGCAACCCCTGTGCCCTTATCAACACCTGTGCCAGCCCCCGTGCCAGTGCCGGTGCCACCGCCAGTACCAGTGCCAGCGCCAGCCGGGTCCACCTTCGCACCCGGGTCAACTTTCACGCGTACAACGAAATCCCTTGCTACCTGGTCTAACTGCCCTGCCTCAGGGTGACTCGGATCGCCGCCATCCCCGGAAGAAAACGCCTCCAATAGCATCTCGTCAAAAATAAAATCATAATCCCTCTGGATCCGCGGCAGGGCATCAGCCAGGTCGATAATGGCGCGCTTCACCTGCCGCATAAAGGGCGCCTTATCGTGCAGGGTATGCTCAGCCCAGAGCGTAAATGTGGGGAAAAGCACGGCTATATCGGCCACGTGTTCCGTGTGGGTGTTAATATAGGAGCCACGCGCGATATAGGAGGAAAGGCGCTCGTAATGCTCCCACCAGGGCTGCTGGACAAAATGGCTTGCCGGGAAGTCCCTCTTACGAAGGCCCTTCAACGATACGTGGACCGCGTGCGGGTTAAAGAAGTCTATGCCGGTGGCCAGGGCCCAGTTGACCACCTTCTTATACCCCGCCAGGTCAGTCGCCCAGCCGTTCCCGCCGAATATCTCACACAAGATCCGCTTCTTCCCGAGCTGGTGGGCAAGGCTCGCCAGGAGCTTAGGTGCGAGGTTCTTCGTTTCATAGGCGTTGGATTTATCATACGGTCCGGCATCCCCTAGATAGTCGATCCCGGGCATATGCATCTCGCGCCACACAGAAGCGATGCTGCCGTGCGCCACGGGCATCAAGAATAAATCCTCCTCCCAGATGGGATGGCCGGTGAGCTCCAGGCCGTGCTCCTCGCACCAGAGCCTTACCTGCCTGTAGAAAGCCTCGATATAGAGCGAGGTGGCGACTTCATGGTAATCGCAGCGAATCCGGACATAATCCCCGGCAGGAAGGGCGAGCTTGTAGAGGTGCGGCCGCAGGTCGTAGCCTTTCCGTCTCCGGAACTCATCAAGGAACCTCCCCGTCCAGGGCATGCCCTTGTAATGGCCGGGTTCGTCGGTAAAAACGCCGGGGATGGTCTTTCCAAAGTGCTCGCCGAAGCGCTTCGCGTATTCCTCATGGGTCAGCTCCAGGAATTTTGATACCGCCTCTGGATTCATAAGGTCGAGGTAGCCCCGCTCGGCCCTGGTCCAGGGCGCATTCGCCGTGCAGAAGAACTGGTCGTCGCTGGTCCCGGTGAAGAAGACAACAACATCCCACGCGGCCTGCGCCTGCTCCGGTGCGGTTCGCACCCGCCCCGGCGCAGTCCAGGTGAGGGTATTATCCGGCCCTATGTAACCAGTCAAGTCTATATAACCGGCCAGGTCTACCACGCCAGAAATTACAGTTTGACCCTCACTATGAGGCTTATCCTCATCATGAGGCTCATATTGACCCAGGGGCCCCAATTGATCATGAGCTACCCCTGTAGCTGTGACGCGGGCAGGGGGAAAGGCAGAGATGGCGGTGGCTGCAAGGGGGTGAGTTCCCTCGGGGAGGCTCGCCCTTAACGTCTCGCCGGCCCCCACCCGGTAAACCCGGTAATCGAGAAACACCTCCCGGTATTCGGGGTGTTCGCGCAACAGGCGCCCGCCGACGGGCCCGCTCGGCCAGTTATACTCATCATACATCCACGCCTTCATGCCGAGGCGCGAAGCCTCTTTTATGGCATGGCGAATCCCCTCCCAGAAGGCCCCGGAGAGGTACTCGACCTCGAGGCCCGTACGCGGGTGCATGAATACCCCCGCGAAGCCCTTTTCGCGCTGCTCCTGTAGGGACCAGCTCAGGTCGCCGGGATTCATGTCATTGTTTATGAACCAAAAGGCGGTTGGACCGTATTCATGGGATGGTTTGACAGAAGTGGATCTTAGCTCGTTCGCCAAAGACATGATATACCCTCCTGGTCTCAAAATCTGGCAAATTCAAAATCTAGCAAACTCCCAGACATATTCCAAGACATATTACTTGTTCTAGGTCCGGGCCTAATTCCCCTTCTTTCAATCCCTCTCCCCCCTACGTTTCATCTAAGCCTCTCGGGGATACCTTCCATATGCCTTTCCCGTCTCGATCATCGCGATGCAGTTCTCCGTCTTGCACCCGGGGTGGAGTTCGCTGCTGGATGAGAGTATATAGCCTCCCGAACCAGCCACATCATCGATGGCCTTTCTCACTGCAGCCTCCACTTCAGCCACTGTTCCGCGCGGAAGGAGCTCACTGCAGTCGATATTCCCCATCAAAATAAGATCGGGGTAACGCTCACGGACTGTCTTGAGATCCATGCCAGCAAGCGGTTCGAGCGGGTTCAAGCCATCAACACCTGTGGCCACGAGATCGTCTAGGACGCCCATGAGGTTCCCATCTGAGTGAAAGATGCACTTGACGCCGTGCTCGTGCCAGGCATCTACAACCCTCTTCATCCTCGGGAAGAATTCCTTGCGGAGGAAAGCCGGGGAAAAGAGCGTCGACGTCTTAAAGGCTATATCGGAATAGACAAGCACCACCGGCGAGAGCGAATGGTCCACGAATTCGTGGATCCTCCTTATCTCCTGCCTGCACAGGGCCTCCAGCCACGCGGATACGAGGTCCGGCTGACTTGCGTAAAGATATACAAAACTTTTTTAAATCTATCTCAACTCGTGCATTATATATTATGGGAGATTCTATGAGACATCGCAGAATTAAGATATAAGATAAAGTCTGGGCCACTCCGCTTGGACCTTATATTAAAACTTGTATTGAACCGGTCCCGCCTGTATAATGTATATAGCTCAGTTAGTTCAGTTCGTCCCCTTGATTTGACCCCTTAAATAGAGAGACAAGGAGGCTCGAGCCCGCCACAGGAGGCAGGAGGCGTGTTGTGAGACACCCGTAATATGACTGCGATGGGGCGATAGGGCGGGGCAGGATTATGGCAAGAAAGGTGCTTATAGTCGGGGGCGTCGCGGGAGGCGCGAGCGCAGCGGCGCGGCTTCGGAGGATCGACGAGGAAGCCGAGATCATCGTGTTTGAAAAGGGGGGCTACATATCATATGCCAACTGCGGACTCCCCTACTACATCGGCGGGGTTATAAAGGACCGCAAGAAGCTCCTCGTCCAGACCCCGGAGACGATGAAGGCTCGCTTCAATATCGATATCAGGACCCAAAACGAGGTCACTGGCATTGACCGGGCGCAAAAGCGCGTGCGCGTCAAGGATCATAAAACGGGAAGGGAATATTATGAAGCCTACGATAAGCTCGTCCTCTCCCCTGGCGCACGGCCCATCAAGCCCGGGTTCCCTGGCATAGACCTGCCAACTATATTCACGCTCCGCGATATCCCCGATACCGACCGCATCAAAGATTTCATCGATTCCAGGAAGCCCGGGACGGCCGTTGTTGTGGGCGGGGGCTTCATAGGCCTGGAGGCGGCGGAAAACCTATATAATCAGGGAATCGAAGTTTCCATTGTTGAAATGGCGCCCCAGGTGATGCTCAGCCTGGATCCTGAAATGGCTGCCATTGTTCATAATTATCTCAGGGATAAAGATGTAAAACTCTACCTCGGAGACGGGGTCAAGGGGTTTTATATAAAAAATGATGACTATGGAAACGGCAGCGGGAACGGGAACGAAGATAGGGAGAAGGATGGGGATGGAGATGGAGATGGCGGCGCCGGGACAAGGGCCGCGGTGAATAACAAGACCATCGTCGAGCTGTGCAGTGGAAGGCGAATCGAGACGGACATGGTGATCCTGGCGATCGGGGTCAGACCCGACGTAACCCTCGCGAAGGATGCAGGCCTCGAGATCGGCGAACGCGGGGGGATCGCGGTTAACGAGTACCTCGAGACATCCGACCCTGATATATATGCAATAGGCGACGCTATCGAGGTCACCGATTTCACGACCGGGCGACGCATACCGATACCCCTGGCCGGCCCCGCGAATAAGCAAGGGCGCATCGTGGCGGATAATATCTGCGGCAGGAAGCAGAAATATGCCGGGACCCAGGGCACGGCGATCGTCAAGGTCTTCGACCTGGTCGTGGCGACCACGGGGGGCAACGAAAAGACCCTTAGAGAGCTAGGGAGGCCATGCATCAGCTCTATCATCCACCCGGCGTCCCATGCAGGATACTATCCCGGCGGCGTCCCGATATCGCTCAAGATCGTCTTCGCCCCCGATGGCCTGCTCCTGGGCGCCCAGGCGGTTGGGCGCGACGGCGTCGACAAGAGGATCGATGTGCTGGCGACGGCCATCCGATTTGGCAAGAGCGTCTTCGACCTCCAGGAACTCGAGCTTGCATACGCGCCGCCGTATTCCTCGGCCAAGGACCCCGTCAATATGGCGGGCTATGTGGCGGGCAATATCCTGAATGGAGATGTGGACATCATTCACTGCAATGAAATCGAAGGCCTGGACAGGGATCGCACATTGCTGCTGGATGTGCGCGAGCCTTTTGAATGCCAGATGGGGGTTATAGAGGGCTCAGTCAACATCCCCCTCGACCAGCTGCGCGGGCGGCTGCAGGAGCTTCCCAGGGATAAGGACATCGTCGTGTATTGCCAGGTGGGGCTACGGGCATACCTGGCGTGCAGGATTCTGATGCAGCACGGATTTAAACATGTCAAAAACCTGAGCGGGGGGTGGCGGACCTACCAGGCTGTGATGCGCGACCGCGAGGCGAAGAAATCCTAACGCGCCATGTAGTCTGGCCATGTAGTCTGACGCCGAGCTATATAAACACGAGCTATGTAAACACATACTGTGATACTGCTTACCTATACCCACGCTATTTATACCTACGCTACATCTATACCTACGTATACCTACGCTACGTATAGAAGGCCACCGGGAGGCCACGCAGGCGGCGGGCACCTATTGCCTTATGCCAGCATAAATGCTATGATGTGGATGAGTACCAGTCAATATTGTGTGAGATTGTGCGAGATCCGGACGCGTGCCCGTATGCTTAGAATGGCGAGGGCGATCGCACGTCTGGGGGGCTAAGTTGGATGTCAAGCCTTATGTCGAAGGCTTAAGAAGCAGGGCGCAGCTATGGGCCAAACAGTCCGAAAGAGCACGCCAAAGGGCGAGGGAGGATGCAAAAAAGATGGCCTCCTTCCTGACCGAGGCTGGTGCTAGCAAGGTAGTACTCTTTGGTTCACTGACCAGGAGTGATCGATTTACCCCTCGAAGCGATATCGACTTGGCAGTGGAAGGCATTGATTGGTCTACATATTGGCGCATCTTATCTAAACTACACCGGATGAGTGTATTTAATGTGGATCTGGTTGTCCTTGAGGATGCCGACCCCGAATTTAGACAGCGGATTCTCCAGGAAGGGAAGGATCTCTCACAATGATCGGCAACTTGTGATGGGCGAGATTTAATGAGAAGCCGAATGTAGAAGATGGGTTTCTTCAACATATGGTAAAGGTTGTGAGACTAGTGACATGCGGCGGCAGAAGCCCGGTATTCCCCCTCTTCCTGATAGTTATCGGTATCGTCCTCCTGCTCAATAATTATGGCCTGATCACCGTGAACATTTGGGACCTGCTCGCGACATACTGGCCTGTCCTGCTGATCCTTTACGGGCTCTCCCTCCTCTCCGGCTGCGGCCACCGCGGGGTCGCCTGGTGGATTCTCATACTGGTCCTGATCCTTTTTGCACTCTTTGCATATATGGCACCAATGAGATCATGGCACATATAAGAGAAATATATCCAGAAAGATAGGCAGAAAAGAGGTCATGTCAACATGTCAACAGTCAAGCTAACTGAGGGAATATACTGGGTCGGTGCGGTCGACTGGAATATTCGACACTTCCATGGACCCGCCTATTCTACGCACCATGGCGTAACATATAACTCCTATCTCATTGTCGACGAAAAGACGGCGCTTGTGGACACGGTGTTCACCCCATTCACCGACGAATTGATCAGTAATATAAGCGATGTGATAGACCCGGCCAGGATAGATTACGTGATAGCAAATCACGTCGAGGTGGATCATTCAGGCGCCCTTCCGAGGCTTATGAGTATCATCCCCAACGCCCAGATTTTCTGTAGCCTGAAGGGTGTCGACGAGTTTAAGAAACACTACGCTCCTGCGTCCGGCTGGGACTTCCACCCCGTAAAGACTGGACAAGAGCTCAAGCTGGGCAGGCGCACCCTCTCCTTCATCGAGGCGCCGATGCTCCACTGGCCCGATAGCATGTTCACTTACGTAAAAGAAGACGGCATCCTCATGCCCAACGACGCGTTTGGGCAGCACATAGCGACGACGGGACGGTTTGACGATGAGGTGGACGAGCATGAGCTGATGAGGGAGGCGGCCAAGTATTACGCCAACATCCTCATGCCATTTAGCGTCCTTGTCCTGCGGAAGCTGAAGGAACTCCAGGATATGAAAATCCCGGTAAATATGATCGCACCTAGCCATGGGATCATATGGCGAAAGGACCCGGGAAGGATTATCAATGCCTATGCAAAGTGGGCAGAGGGGAAGCCGGTAGGTTCCGCTGCGCCGGAGATGCTCGTGGTCTACGAAACCATGTGGGGCGGCACGGAAAAGATGGCGAAGGCCATCCTCCAAGGTGCGATCGATGAGGGCGTCGATGCCAGGCTTTACAGGCTTTTTGGAGCCGACGAGAGCGACATCATCACCGAATTGCTTACAGCCAGGGCACTGGTCGTGGGATGTTCGACCATAAACAGGGGTGTGCTCCCGACGGTAAGCTCCTTTCTTGATGAGGTGCGCGGCTTGAAACCCGTCAAGAAGATCGGGATGGCCTTCGGCTCATATGGCTGGAGCGGCGGGGCGGTGGAGGTCATAGAGGAAAGGCTCCGCGCTGCAGGTATAGAGCTTGTGGAGCCTGGATTGGGCGTGAAGTGGGTCCCTTCCCCGGAGGAGCTCGAGAGCTGCCGCGAACTCGGGCGAAAGGTCGCGAGACAGGCACGAGCGGTACGTATGAACGCCGCAGTAGGCATGGCAACGGGCCAAGCATCACAACGGAATAATGGAATAACGGGGCAACAGAATAATGGGATAACAGAATAACGGGATAATAGGGTACCGGAATAGCATGGTACCGGGATAGCGGGATAACCGTAGCAAAAGGGGGCCTTCTGGTTGTATGGAAGCAACACCGGCAGCACTGGCGGCGGCGGCAGGCGCGAATGAGCCTCTCGAATGCAGCGATGAGTTGTTTTCCGATATAGTCTCAGCCCTGTCAATGGTCCTCGACGTGGAGGAGGATAGGAAGCTTTATCACGGGTGGAGGGTTGCGGCTATCGCAGCCCTGGCAGCAGAAAAACTCGGGACCGGGCTCCTGCCGGAGGTGTTTTACGGCGGTCTGCTCCATGATATAGGGGCAATGGGGCTCCCGGATCACGTAGTTCACTATCCTACGCTCGAAGCCCAGCTATCCGTGCCCGAGATTCTCCAGCACCCCGCACGCGGTGCCGCCATCGTCCAGGAGGTGCCGGGGCTCGAGGGCGCGGCCAAGATGATCCTGGAACATCACGAGTATTGGGATGGCAAGGGCTACCCCGCCGGAAAGCGCGAGCGGGAGATCTCGCAGGAAAGCCAGGTACTGCGCGCCGCCGACAGCCTAGATCTGATATTCAGGGCGTATACCGGAATCCACGTCAGCGGAATGCCAGCCACCCCCATCTTCAATCCCTACGGCGTCTCTTCGATCTCCACTCTCAGGAATCATATAGCTGCGACTTTTGAGCTCGAGGTGGGCTCGGAGTTCTCCAGGCCTATCTACGAGCTCCTCGTGGAATCCACCGGAATTGGCTCCCCAAACGACCCGAGCTCCTCCTCCAATTCTCTATTTCAACATCTACTGAACGAGGACGGGTTGAAGGAGCTTATGGGCGACATTAGGAGCCGCATCCCGCCTATAATCCCAAAGTGCAGGCAAAACCCGGGCCGCCTGGTCCTATCCATCTTCGCCAAGGTCATCGATGCTAAGCATCAATATACCGCCGGCCACTCGGAGCGGGTGGCCGAATACGCAGTCCACATCGGAAAGGCGATGGGGTTCAAGCCCTCGGAGCTGCGGAAGCTTGAGGCGGCCGGGCTCCTTCATGACACAGGAAAGGTGTCAGTGCCGCGATCCGTTCTCGATAAGAGCGGGAAGCTGACTGCAGGTGAGCTCGAGATCATCAGGAGACACCCCAAACTTACGCTGGAGATTATCGGTTCGATAAAGGGCCTTGGAGAAATCGCCCACATTGCAGGCTACCATCACGAACGCTATGATGGCAAAGGCTACCCGGATGGCCTGAAGGGCGATGATATACCGCTGGGGGCGCGCATCCTGGCTGTGGCCGATACGCTGGATGCTGTAACCTCTGGGCGGCCGTATCAAAAGGTTATGTCCTGGCGGGAAGCCCTCGACCTCCTGCGCCGGAACGCAGGCACGCAGTTCGACCCGCAGGTGGTGGAGGCGGCTGGCGTGGCTTTTGAGCTAAGCCGTGCTAGTGCTAGTGCCACTGCCGGGCGTTGACTCAGAGACCGCACCAGCCGCCTGATCCACACCAGCGGCCACGGGAGTTTGCCATGGGCGCTCTATCTATGTTTTAGTTATGCTCCAGGTGTTCTGTCCATTCCATCCCTGACTATTCTAGAATTTAGCTACTTTACTGCGACCCGCTCCCACACCGGCGCCAGGCGCTCTCTACCACGAGGGCCCAGAATTACCGGCGTAATGCCCGCTATCTCGCACAGGTAGGTCAGAGCCCGCACGCGGTCACCAACCACGCCGAGCACGTGATTACACGGGAAGACATTCAAAAACTCCTCAAACGAGGCGTCAAGCCGCGCATGCACGTGCGGCCATGTCGGGTCCGTCTCGGAGTTGAGCTTCTTCCGCACGTCAGCCGGCAGCTCCACGCTCTCGCCGGACATGATGACCATATAGGGTTTATCGTCCCACACGCCAAGCCTGGCAAAGGTCATCTTCGCCGGAGCTGCATCATATTCCATCGAGGCCCCACCGGCTTTGAAATAGAACTCAAGGGCCGGATGGAAGGTGATCTTCTTGAAGTTCTCCCTCGGGTCCATGCTCAGCGCCGCATAGTAGCTCGAATGGTTGCCCGAGTTGCACCAGTCCCATATATCGAGGTCGGGGTGATACAGGCGGACATCCATGAAGAGGGTTGGCAGGCCGCCGCTGATATACTTCATCATTTGCATAGTCACGGCGGCATACGAATCCGCCTCAGTGGCGCAGACCATCGGCTCCTTGGGGCCGTTCCAGTCATAAGGGTCGTTCATGAGCATCTCGGGTATATCGCCAAGGCACACATACTCTGTCAGCTCACGCTGGCCCTTGAGCCCGCAGAAATCGAACCCCTTCTCCTCGTTGACCATTCGCATGGCTATATAGAGCCTGATCTGAGTCTTCAGGGTCTCCGGGGTCAACATCTTGCCGTCATAGCGAATCCTGTCGCCCAGAAGCTCGGTGAACCACCTGAAGCCCTTCTCCACCTCAGTCTCATCAACCTTCTCCATGGTCTTGACGAGGAGCAACTGGTCGATCTGGCTGACCGTGGCGCCCAGGTGCTTCAGCGTCGGGACTAGATGGAAATACCCCGTCTCCATGCCCATCGAGTGGCCGCCATAGCAGCCATAAACCTCATTTTGCATGGTGGTCAGCGCCTCGCTGGCTCTGAGCCAGTCGACCACCTTGGCCTGCGTCTTTGGATCATTCATCTCGCCCACGATCCGGTGGGTGCGCACGCCCGCCTGCCGGAGCGCGCCGTCCGTGGCCAGGAGGCCTACATTGCCCGGGAAGGCCCCGTTATTGTTGGACAGGCTCAAAATGGGTATATCCCGCCCCACGGAGTTTATAAACGGCCAGACCAGGAAGGGGAAGTTCCAGACATTGTAACACATGATTACCTGCTTCACATTGGCTCGCGAGAGCTCCTCGCCCACCTTTTGTGCCACGCGAACGCTGGTAATGGTCTCGGAGCCGACGACGACCTCGGGCGTGGTGCCGTCCAGATTCTTGAGATTCGCTCGAATGATGTCCGCCCATGCGTGCAAGACCCGCATGTTTTCCGCGCTATTCTGACTGTATACGTGCGGCCGCTCGTCATTCATCATGACAATTCCAATTGGTGTAGATCTCATCTCTCTTACCCTCCTGTTCTTCTTCTTAGGCATTATTTTGAGCATTATAATTTTGAAGCCTGCCGGCTTCTATGATTCCCCTTAATTCTCCTTCTATAGTCTTTTCATGAAATCCTGCCAGAGAGCCGGAGCGCTAAAAATAAAATTATAACAAATCATGGCCACTTGCTTCTCAAATCATAGCCAATTCCCTCGCGAATCATAGCCATTTCTTTCGCCTGAAAAACCAGATCATCCCCGCACTCACCAGCGCCATCAGCCCCAGCGCAGCTGGATAGCCATAGCGGAGACGAAGTTCGGGCATATACTCAAAATTCATGCCGTAGATACCTGCGATAACCGAAAGCGGCATCATGATCGTGGTTATGATGGTTAAAACCTTCATGATCTCATTCATACGGTTGGAAATGCTCGAAAGGTATGCATCCAGGGCGGCGGAAAGCAGGTCATGATGGTTGTCAACGAGATCGAAAAGCCTAAGCACGTGGTCGTAGACATCCATGAAATAGGCGCGGTCAACAGGCCGCATGAACGGCTGGTCACGGCGGAGGATAGCGCTCAGGACTTCGCGCTGCGGGGACAGGGATTTTCTGACCCGCAGGATCCCCCGGCGGAGCACAAACGCCTCCGAAAGTAGCTCCTGACTTGGTGAAAGAAAGATCCTGTTTTCAATCGCCTCCAGCCGATCCTCAATCCTATCCAGGAGGGGAAAGTATTCATCTACGAGGCGCCCGAGTATTTGCTGGAGGAGGAACCCTATTCCCTTCTCCATGAGCTGCTGCGATGCCCTATACTCTTCATGGAGTTTGGCCACGAACTCGAGCTTGTCCCAGTGGAATGTTACTATGAAATTAGCGCCTACGAAGATATCAAACTCGGCAACCCGGAAGAGACGTCCCCCGGCCCCGGGCGCCTGCCGCTCCCGATTCCCTCGTTCCCGCTGATTTCCCCGGTCCTGTTGCTTTCCATATTCCTGCTGCTTTCCGCGTTCCTGCTGCCGTTGCTGCCCGTGGCCGCGGGCATCCGGGCCGACAGCATGAAGGACCAGGAAAAGGTAACCGGGATATTCGTCCACCTTTGGCCGCTGGAGGCGATGCAGGCAGTCTTCAATAGCTAGAGGATGGAAATTGAAGACGCTGCTCAGGAGCTCTACTTCATCCGGGGCCGGCGTTTCAAGGTCCACCCAGAGAAATTCCTGCTTTGCTAAGCTCTCTGCAATTCGAGCCTTTACAGCCCCTGGCTCCAGTCCGCGAAGCGTCTCTTTCTCTTCCTTCTCTTCCGTGCCGGGTAATAGAATTCGAAGCACCCCTAGTCACCTCATTACCTTACCACCTTAGTCTGAGTCTGGCACGTTATCTCATGCTGTCTCCTGGCATGCCATCCCATGCTGTCTCTAAATCTCTAATAAGTATAATCGCACTATCTGTAGAATAACGCAACTGTGACTCGAGGAAATTTCTTAGCCGGTTTCTCAATATGATTTCAAATTCTATAACGCCCTAACACTCTGTAATTCTATGGAAGTCATCTATGGCCCTTGCAAAAGGCCATGAGTTATGCTATCATATTTTTGTCACCGGCCGCGGGCGGGAATTCCCGAGCCCAAGCTGGTATATTGGCCCTCGAAACGCGGGCCATTAGCTCAGTAGGTAGAGCACCGGACTTTTAATCCGGGTGTCCGGGGTTCGAATCCCCGATGGCTCACCAAATGCGCTCCCATCGTCTAGGGGCCTAGGACACCGCCCTTTCAAGGCGGCGACGCGGATTCGAATTCCGCTGGGAGCGCCATTTATCTAAATTCCATACAAATTAAATTCCTTTAGGCCGACATAGCTCAATGGCAGAGCAGCGCATTCGTAATGCGCAGGTTATGGGTTCAAGTCCCATTGTCGGCTCCAAAATTTCATAGGCACCGCGGGCATTTGCGGTGCCTACTATTTTTTGTCTACGAAACATGCGCAGGTACCCGGTGCCGAACCGGTGCCGTGTTATTATTTACCAGCCTTCTTGCGCTGTTTCTTTCCCTCGATTGCTTCCTGGATTTTCCCGGCTGCCTGCTGGTCCCGGCCAGGCATCAGATGGCCATAGATCATCATAGTGGTCGAGATGTCCTTATGTCGCATACGCTCCTGTATCATCTTGGGGTGCAAACCCAAGTCTATGAGCCAGCTGGCGTGGGCGTGGCGGAGGCCGTGGAAGGTCTCGCCCGTTATACCCCTAGACGCCATCCACTCCGGGAACCAGGAGGTGATCGAGTCCGGGTGGTGAGGGAGGCCGTCGCCCCGGTCGCATATCAGGTCAAGATCAGCCCACTGGTCCCCTTTCCTGAGCCTTCTCTTGTTCTGCTCTATGCGGTATTGCTTCAGGGCTTCGACAGTGAGCTTGGGCAAGGTGATCGTCGCCCGGCTTTCCTCGGTTTTTGGCTCTTTGAAATAGAGCCCATCCTCAGGGGTATAACCTAGCACCTGGTTTACAATCAAGATACCCCGGTCCAGGTCCACATCTTGCCATCGGAGCCCGAATATCTCTCCTCTTCTCAAGCCGCAGGTGACGGCCAACAGGATAGGAATGTAGTATTGGGTCTTTTGGGCATCTTCTAACAGGGCGTTGATTTCCTTTTGCGTCAAGGGCTTTACCCTTGTTTTGGGAAGCTTGGGCAGTTCCAGGCCGGATGCCGGATTAGACTGTAT
The DNA here is from genome assembly GCA_013178415.1 of Bacillota bacterium. Classification (NCBI taxonomy): domain Bacteria; kingdom Bacillati; phylum Bacillota; species Bacillota bacterium. The sequence continues at coordinate 16,731 of JABLXA010000012.1, forward strand.
GATCTGTAGCTTCACGGCATCCTTGAGGGCCCTATGGAGCACGGCATGATGATAGTGCACTGTCGCCGGCGCAAGGGGCTCTTCATCACCCGGAGGGTCGCTCAGTTCGGTATAGAACTGCTGTATATGATAGGGACGTAGTTTGTCAATCTGCACCTGGCCGAGCTTTTGGACGATCCGCTTTATGCAATCGTTATAACGTCTCCGGGTTTTAGGACTAAGAGACCTTTTGCGCGTGTCCAGCCACTGATATAACCATTCGGCCAGGGACATATTGGAGGGTTCAACGTAGATGCCTTTCTCTAGTTCATTGATGAGCCGGACCATCTCTTTCTCGGCGTCCCGCTTGTTACCTTTGAAACTGCGCACTATCCTCTTACGCTTGCCGGTCGCGGGATCACGCCCGGCCTCGATTATGATAGTCCAGGATGAGTCATAGCGTTTCTCTAGGTGACCGCGCATAAAGGAACTCTCCTTTGGTCAAACTGTTAACGTATTAATTAATTCCTGTTGCCGACAAAAATGGAAAATTATATAACTTTAGTTCAAAAATAAGGGGCGCTCCGTTTTAGATATACTGGTGAACGATGGCCTCCATAAAATCTGAGTAGCTTTTCTGTTGAAGAGCATATTATAATAGGGCACATTATTAATGACGACCGAGATTATGACGATATCTTAATAGGGAATGGTAATACAGGAATTTAAACTATGAAAGAATTCAACAGGGGGTACCGAAATCCTGTGATGAATAAGATAGATAAAGTATGCTCATCTATCCGCAAACTGAATTTACCTTTATCTCCCGAGGCTGCACAAAGCTTCGTGCTTTATGCATGCACACGATTATGGGATAATGAGAGCATCCGATTTCTCAATGAATATACTGAACGCGTATCCATTAGAGATGATGTAGACTTTACAGCAATAGCTAAGGCAGCGCTTGAGTCCATTAAGAATAGCGAAATCCGACGTAGGCAAATCGCGCAAGAGGTAGCCAAGGTTATGTTCGAGGGTGGAATCAGTCCACCCAATATGTCTTTACATGAGTTAGAGTATATTGCCTCCAAGACAATGGAAGAACTAGAAGATTCATGTATCACTTCTGACTATGAATCCCTAGCCTTAGAACATGACTGAGTCAACGTAGAATAGGCCGCATAAAGAACCATAGCATAGGTCCTCCTATAAGGATGAACAAAGCCAGTATGATAAACAAAGACAATCTCAACCTTCTATTTTGATTATTAGATTCCGTAAGTTGAACTTGAAGTTTAGAATTCTGGCGTCCTAATTCTTCCATGTTTGCCATTATTTCTTGTCGTTCTTGTCGTTCTCTAGAAAGCTCTTCTGAGAAAACCTGTTCCAATCTGTCGATTTTCTCCTGCAATATCGTGTCAAGCTCAATGGATATGCGTTGCTTAACCTCTTTTTCCCGAGCTCTTCTTACCTGATCTAGCATCATATTCAACTCTTGAAACTGTCCATATTTGTCTTGCTGAGCGCAGGGGTTTATCAAAGATTGGAAAAAGCGAGATTCCACAAATGTCCTAGCTTGATATTCCGCCTTTTCCTCGCTAGATTCCAGCATCTGAGAGGCCGGGAGTGCTGGATTATTTACGATAGATAGAAGTTCTTCTGAGTTGATCTCTTCATCAAAATCAATTGCGGCTATCCAGGATTCAACTAAGAGGCCAATATAAGAATGATATTTCTCAATCGGCATTTGAGGGGCCTCATAAGCCATTAACTCCTCAATGAAGTCGTTGACTCTAAGGGAACAGGGAAGAGGATAAAGCTTACGATGTAGTACCATTTCGCGTTCCGCGGACGCGAGAGCCATGTCAAGAGTAAGAAACCAGATGCGGGGTCCCATTGTGTCTCCATCTGTTTCCTGCCGGAGTTCGCTTATTTCTAAGAGACATAGAGCATCATGCTCTATGACGTTAGGATGAGGAGTTTCTTTACTACCATACCTTCTAAGTTTGTGTTCGTATAAGATAGACTTTACTTCACTTAACCTATCTTCCTCATAAGGTGGGTTTCCTTCATAAATCATAATATTTCTCTCTTCCAGCCAATACCTTGGTTCAAAGCCAGCAAAGTATGAATCGAGGAAGGGCATATCGATAGCAGATGGTGGACCCTTAATTTCAAGGAGTTCTTCTAGGATATGTGCAATACGTTTTGATTTCCGTTGGTCACGAATGGTTTCTTCAAAATTTAGCAGATCCTTCTTTACCCCGTCAATGTAGTGCTTTACTTCTTGGATAGTCCATGTGAAAACTCCCAATTTCATGTCTAGTCTTTGCGCATCCTCAAATAGATTTTGAACGACAGTATGTCTAGGATGTTTTCTAAACATCATGGCAATTATCACGTTGCCATCTAGTATTATAGTTCGCTGTTTTAACAGCTCACTCTGGTACTTCTGAAGAGAAGGATCTATATCGAGAAGATGGGAGTAAAGGACCTTATGGTGACATATAGTGAGATACTGTTGAACGGTAGGATCCCCTGAAAGAAGGGTTTCTATAATTGCATGGCTAATCCTTGGAACCCGAAGGTCTTTTCCTCCAAATATGGAATCTAGCCGTTCTAAAAGAAACTTATTCCCTGTTATCTCTTCGTAGTTATCTTTGAAATATCTCTTCCCAGAAGACGAGTCTATTAAAAAAGCAAGCCGAATTGCATTTTGCACGAAGATATCTTGGACCATAAGATGCGTAGCTTCAATTATAGCTCTTTCCTGTTCCATGGGAAAAATATTGTCCTTTACCTCCGCTCTATAAGCCCTCTTCACCAACTCTTCAAACTGTTTTATGGTATCATCAAGTCTACGTTTAGTTATATCAAGCTGCGTCCTGCGTTGGTCTGATAGAATAAAGAGGTGCATCTCCTCGCGATCTGTTATTGAGTTGATGCGTCCCTTTTCCCGAAGTCTATCACAGGCATCTTTTGTCCATCTTGCCTTAAACGGATTCTCATCTACGGGTAGTACTTTAGTAAAGATAGAGGTGGCAATATCGTCAGCATCGAGTGGTTTTGTAGCCTGGTAAAGTGCCAATTCTACTAACCACTCTTGTAATTCCTTTCTGGAGAGCTTTGCCCTCGGGTCCACAAAGAAAAAACATTGAGATAATATGCTTTGAATCTTCCTGGAAGCAGTCATTGCCGCGGCCTCCTTATAGCATCATAAAACTCATCCAGAGCTTTCCTATATTGCTCTAGCATCTCAGTTTTATTCTCTCTAAGAGACTGCAATTCTCCTTCAATAATGGGTTTTGCCACCCTATCAATATAGTCCATAATCCCTTTTTCAAATCTCTTTTCCATTTCAGAACTCGCCCATATTCTGAGTGCCTTTACTCCAAAAAATGCCGTAAGAAGTCCAACTATCGCAATAAAAACCTCAATAGCATGTGTTGTTGTTTCAACGCGCTTTACAGACGATTGAAAGAAAGATTCTTGCATCTTGAGTCGGTTGTCTAGCGAATCTATCTTCTCGTTTAGACGCACCAACTCTAGCGAAAGGTTATTCATATCCAATGATGTACGCGCATTATTCACTATGGTTGTTTGTTTCTCCTCAGCAAAGAGAAGGAAAGAGGTAGTAAGAAAAATAATTAGTAGCCCAACAAAGACAAGCAAGGCCAATGATACATTCCGTGATATTCTTCGATAGAGGCTATAATGGAACACAGCACTCTCCTCCATAACAAGTCAAACTTGCCCGCTCTGCAAGAAACATATGGCTCTGATGGCAAGCCTGATGGTAGATGTTGAATATAGTCGGGTAACCAGATCTCCTCCCCGCCGCGCCGGGAACGACTAACAGAAGGGACGGAGGAGAGCAGGCGCCGCGGCGGCGAAGGGTTATCCGCAATTGTTTTTATCCGAATCTATAATCATTTCTCTTTGCTAATCTTGTGAGGTTTCTCTCTCCTGAACCTTTATCCAGAGCTTGCCATGCCCGGGGATCTCCAGAACTACTTCCTCAGGAGTAGGCCAATCCACCATATAAAGGACTCGAGTGGTAGTGCCAGGCAAAATGGGTTTATGTGGTCCAAAAGAATCGGAAGTTAATCCTTCGAAAAATTCGTGGTAATAATTGCCTTGATTTTCACCGGCCTTCCACATATTGCTTAGTTCGCCCGGGGCCAGGACAGTTATCTCGTTCCTTTTGGAATCAAAACACCAGAAGTGAGCATTACTCAAGTCCAAATCTTGGTCTGAAAAGTTAGTTATCCAAACTTCCAGGACCCATGCCAAAGGTTTTGCATGGCGTATGCATTCACCAGTTACTTTGCCGTCAGGAGTAGAGCCATATTTAATTTCAGCCCCTTGTATTGCACCTGCGAAAACGATTAGCAGTATAAACACTGATGTGGCAATTTGACAATGGCGATCCATATGCCCATCCTCCATCTAATAATAACTTCATTGGACCTACTCCCAGATTTAATAAAAAGTCGGCAACCCCAGTTCTTTCATCGGATTACCCTATACCGCATCATCTCCACCGGCACCCCCACCCTGCCGGCAAACTGCTCCAGGGTCTCATCAATCTCGGGTTTTTGATCGCCAGCGAGTAATTCAACCGCGAACCGGTTGGCCTCATATTCTACTTTAGACTCCATAAAGGTGCATTCTGAAATGAAGAAGTACCCAGCGCCTTGCGGTGACAGTTGACGATGTCCCAGTTCGTGAGCCAAAACCAGCCGCTTATACCAATCTGGAAGGTTTGAATTGAGAACTATAACGGTTCGGTTGACAAGTTCAATTATGAGGCCTTTGATTCTTTGGAAGGGGAACTCATCCACGTCAATCCCCATAGCTTGAGCGAGACGGTAGGGGTCGCGGGTGTCATGCTCTTGAACAATGCATTCCACGGTCTGCCTTATGTAGTCCATATAAGCCACCTGCTTGTCCAAAACTAAGGCGCTATTTTAATAGTCTAATGAACTCTTCAGTGGATATCTGGACATCATTGAGGATTTGGCGTAGCAGGCCTACCGGGATTTTGTCATGTATCGGAATAATGGTCCAGGCAAACGGTTCGTCTCTCTGCATTATCACATGGCTTCCTTTAGTGCGCCGGACGTATAAGCCGGCTCTTTTCAACGCGGCGATAACATCCTCTGGAGGCAAATCTCGGGGAAGTTTGCTCATGCTGTCTCTATCTTAACATTAAGAGCGTCAACCTCTATATCCGGTGGGAAAGGACGATCGTCTTCTGCTAGGCATTCTAGATAAAGTTGTATAGCCTCGCGGACTCGCTGCAAGGCTTCTTCGCGTGTCCGTCCGAAAGAATGACATCCTTTAAGTGCGGGCACAGTAGCTATATAGCAACCATTTTCATCCGCTTCAAGAATGACAGTATATTTCAATTCTTCCATCGGGCAGACCTCTTTTCGCTTGGCTGTGCCCTTATTATATGTATGCTACGGTCGACATCGCAATTAACCCTCTCTCCCAGGCTTAACTAATAATCAAAGTCTCCTTTGGGACCAAATTCCAGGATTCGTATTTCTCTCTTCTCTATCAAGATGGTAAATTTCAGGCGATAGCGCCCCACCCTGCGACGGTAGTAGCCGGGTTTCCCTTTGATTGTCTCAATATCGCCTCCGAATGGGTTAGAAGCCATATTTTCCAGGATATTAATGATTTTTCTTTGCCATCTGGTTTCAAGTCTTTCGAGATACTTGGCTGCCTGCTTATCAAGGATTATATTAAATTTTGAGGGTTCTCTTGAGTTCATGCAATGTTACCCCCCGGCCGGCATCTATCTCTGCATTCGCCTGCTCGAAAGCCTTTTCTTCTTCCTCTGTGGCCGGAGGGCCTTCGGGGACGAAGTGGAATTTCCCGTCTAACTCGATCCATTCGCCCGGCGGGGCTATAACAATTCTCTTGAGGAACTCTAATTTATCTCCAGAGGGTAAGGCCGAAAATTCCTTGGCAACCTTTTCGATGGGCAACTCCATAGGAGTACCTCCTTCCTACTGAAAGGACTGTTATTTGGTATTATCATTCTTTTCCCTCTTTCTTCGCTCCCGTTCCCATTTCACCTTCAAGTAGGTCATAATATCTTCTTTGTCCTCATCTGTGAGGGGCGCTCCATCGAAGTGGACGTTGGCGGTCTTGAGGAACTCCTCCAGCTCGACGTCCGTAGGTGGGGTGTCGCGATACCACCAGGGGGGAGTGGAGGGGTCGTGCGACGCAGGATCATCTACCCGCCCTACCAAATAGTCAACGGTAACCCCGAAGAAGTCAGCAAGACGGGCAATTGTCTCTGCGTCCGGCAGTCGTTTCCCCTGCTCCCACATGCCAACTGCGGCATCAGTAACGCCTACAAGGTCACCCACTTCTTTTTGGGTGACCTCTTTTTTCTCTCGTAATGCGCGGAGCCTTTCGGCAAATGTCCCTCGTTTATTAGATGTGGGCATTATCTTCACCACCAACAGTATACCACATGGTGTTGGGTATAAAATATCAACAACAAAAAGTTGTTTTAGGGGTTGACACAACATAAAGTTGTGTTCTATAATTCAATTAGGACACAACGCAACGTTGTGTCTAACGGAAGGAGCCACCAAATTATGAAGCGACTTCGTTTGATTAAAGCCAGAAAAAGTCGGGGATGGACACAGGCCCAAACAGCCGATAAGCTTGGTATCACGCCAAGTTTTTATGGCATGATTGAGCAGGGGGCGAGAAATCCAAGATTACCTTTAGCCTTGGCGATGGAAGCGCTGTTTGGCTTGCCAGCCTCAGAACTATTCCCCGACTTATTTTTTGGCAACAAACCCAACGAAACGTTGCCATCTATGGGACGTAACGCATCCGACGAGCACGCCGCATCCCTGGACATGACGGGCACGGACTGATTCCATCACCTTAAGCGTATCTCAGGCTTAGCCTTAGGAAAGGAAGTGAGCATCAATGCCAATACCATTACTGCTGCAGGTAAAGGAACTCTTTGAGACGACCGACATCAACGAAGCGAACGAGAGACTAAGGAACGGCTGGAAGCTACTCGACACGTATAGCAGCAAGAATGGTTTCACTTATCTTCTGTGTTTGGTTTAGTAGGTTCAGGCTCATCGCGTATAACCAAGAAGTCCCATTTAGATTTAGGTGGTTCAGGATGCACCGGTTCATCACTTTTCATCCAGGCTAGGACATAGTGCATTGTGATGTCATTCGGCGCAATCTGGTAGTCATAGGTTGTCTTGTATATATCAAGGAGGACCCAGCCCTGCTTTATATACCGATTAGCTTCGTCAAGGTGCTCGGTTTCAAAAAGCTCTCTAGTGTCACTTAACCTTGGTCCATGTGAGTCGCACATAGCAACTACCTCCATTCTACGAAATTGGTCTGGATTCAGCGTAAGAGATAACTAAGGTTCCGCCACAAAGCGGGCATTTGGAATAAGAGATCATTAAAATGCTCCTTTATAGGTTGATTTCCCCGCCGACCACGCGGCGACCCTAGACATAACGGGAACCGACTGAGGAGGCACTACCATGACTGAGACCAATTCCGGGCGAATACAAACATTCGAAAGGCTTAAAGACTCAGCAGCTCGACATATACGCCGTTTGTGCCTAGCTAATGGCGACTACTTCGACAATATCGAGGTCGAAACTGACATAGATGCAGCCGTCCAGGAAGGCGGCTTCCTCAAGATTCTGGATGGCAAGAAAACTGTGTTTGTAAATACGGAATTTATCGTGTCCTATGAGTTCTAGCCTATTTGCCTTTACTTTTCTTGGTTTGTGCGAGGGCGCTTCCGGCGACGGACTTTGAATCATCGCTGAAGCGATCATCCCTCAAGATCTTTGAGGCTTTCTTGGCGACCCTGCGACTGGTCTGTTTCTTGTTGGCCATTTGGTCCACGCTCCTTGAAAACTCTACTTAGCAGCCTTAAGGGTCCTGATGAATTCCGTAAGAGCCTTTCGCTGAGCCGGGGTGAGATCCTTAGCTTCGCGGATAAGTTGGTGCAGATCCTCAGATATCTGATCGGGTTCCTGTCCAACAAATTGGCTCAGCGAAACCCCTAAAGCATCGCAGATTCGCAAAAGGGTGTCGATGCTCGGGCTCTTTGCCCCTGTTTCGAGATAGCTTAAACCGGACTGGGCGATTCCAGCCCGACGTGCTAATTCGTTTTGACTTAACCCAGCAGCTTCTCGGAGTTCCTTTATTCGGATGCCGAAATCCAAGTGGAACACCTGCCAGTAATTACTATACTGATTTTACCATGGGGGGAATCAAAAAAGTTATTGACTTCTATCAAATTACTGATATAATGTAATCGAAAAGGTGATAACTCATGAACAAGATTAAGGCGTTACGAGAACAGCGTAGACTCTCACAACAAGAGCTTGCAAAAGCCGCAGGTGTGGCTCAGGCTTCAATCCATTACATCGAGACAGGTCAGAAGAGCCCAACAGTACGCACTTTAGACAAGCTCGCCGCGGCCCTTGGAGTTCCGGTAAGCGAACTCCTAGATGACAAGATTTAGTTTTCAAGGTGCAGCACGGAGCGCATGAAACGCGATGGAGCCATACCTCAATTACAGTCTAACATCGAAGGCGCAGGCAAGGGAGCCTAACAGGAGGTGAAAAGCATGCAAACCTCGGCGGTTTTGAGAGAAGAGCGGGAGCGGGCCGGATTAACCCAGGCACAATTAGCGCGGAAGTGCGGGACGAGTGAATCCAGTCTGCGCTGCTACGAGCTCGGGGTGCGTCCAATACCAATCGACATTACAGCTCGGGCTGCAAAAGTGCTCAAGAGCCCCCGACTCGCCATGACCGCGTGCCAGGAATGCCCGGTCAATATTCTCGTTCCACCTTGGCTGGATAGGGTGGATAGGCACCCGGTAAGCGAGCTGGCCGTTATCCTGGCCGAAGCGAGGGAAGCGATTGGAGCGTTGGAAAATCTAAGCCTCGTAAACAAGCTCCGGCCCGGCGATTTGTCCCCGGATGAACGCCGAACCCTAGAGCGCGCGATGGATCAGGTTGCGGATCTCATTCCAGCGGCTGCGATGGCGCTGGCAGCATGGTGCGAGGCATATGGCATTGACATGGTTGCAGTTAGGCATCGCCAGCTAGCCAAATTCCGGGCGCGGGGCTATATCACCGAAGAGGACGAGGAGGCATCGGCATGAGCAGGAACGATTCGCCCCTCGCTCTCACAGTCGTGGAGGAGATCAGTGCATGATAAAGCTCCCCGTTGTGGTGGTGAGATGGCGTGATGCGTGTCGAGCAGACAGTTGCGAGTTCCCCAAGCATTTTGAAGATGTCCTGACTCCGCAATATTCATGTGGGTTCTTGCTAAAGAGGACAAAACGATGTATCGCTATCCTTCAGAATTATGCCCTTGAGCCGGGCGAAAACAAGCATGACTACATAGTAATTCCGGCTGGATGGGTCGAGCGCATTGAAAAAATCGGGGAAGTAGAAATCCCCGACAGGAAGATTTAAGGCACCGGGCCACACGGTTAATCCTTCTTCAGCAACTGGGACAGGGATGGAGCATCCTCCTTCTGGAGGATGGTCTTCAGGTGACGATCGCTACGGCCGTCAGGGATGCTGCCATCATAAACCTGCTCTAAGGTTTTCTGGTGCGTGTCACTGCGCTTCTTGCGGAAACGACCGTTTTCATTTCGAGACCTGCTCGGCTTGGACACGATATCAGCCTCCTTGCTGGGGAGCCCGGTGCCTGGAGGACTGATTCGATATTACGCATGAAAATCCTGCCAAAAGAAGGTGCTGGCATGAAGGGAAAGGAATCGCCGCTCGCCCTCACGGTTAAGGATGTAGCTCACGAGCTCCAGGTGAGCGAGTGGCAAGTATACGAGCTAATCCGGCAAGGACAGCTACCGCACGTCAAAATCGGGCGGCGGAAAATAGTACCGAGGAAGGCGCTGGAACAATGGCTGGAGAGGAGGTGCAAAAACGGAAGTGACGAGAGATCAAATCCTTCGACTTCGGCGGCTGGGTATTAAGACAACTAGGGCACGGCAGTTTTATGACGATCTAAAACAGTTTCGATGGCAGAAGGCTGTCCGTTATGTCGGCACCGTCCGGGAATTCCAGCGGGTGCTCAGGATGGCGTCCGGCGACACGAGGCCGCTGAGAGTGGTGAGACCCGATGAGGCGGCATAGAGAAAGGGCTGAGGTATTGGCTCTACCTCAGCCCCGAAAAAGAAAATCCATACACACCTTCAGCATATCACGCCGGTGCTGGGGTGTCAAGGAGGGATGAGGGCGTGGATAAATTGGAACTCGAGTATATCAGGCAGAGGATTATACAGCTAGGGATAGCGGATAAGATGACGGCGCTCGACTTAATAGATTTGCTACTGGATCAAAGTTTTCACAGTATCATAGCAAAGATTAAGCACCCATACCCAGCATTGATGGCTGAGGAGGTGGGAGACGATGTTGCAAACGTCGGTATCGCATAGCCCGGAATGGTACGAGCCGGAGCCCGAGAAGATTGCCACAACCTGTGCAGTATGTGGCGGCGATATCTACAAAGGCGAAGAGTGCATTCGACTGGGCGACGAGTATATCCACGACGATCTAAAGTGCCAAACCGACTATCTCTTCGATGTGCTAGGAGCCGAATACGTGACGGCGGGTGAGGATGAATGAAATGCATCGTAACATGTCCGTTTGCTCGTGGTCACCATATTGACAATGAAGATGGAGAGCTGGTTTTCTCTTGTAGGCTAAAGGGACCAAACGACCCAACCCTAATCCTGGGCAAATATCCCGAGTTCGAAAAAGCGGACTGTTCAGTGCCTGCGGAGGAATTCTGTAGAAGATTGGCTCAACACATCGAATATGCTCAATTTCTCTTGGATAAACGCAGGGCTGAGCAAAGGGGTGAGTGAGATGGCCGTGGAAATCGTTGACAAGAAGGAAATGATAATCCGCATCAGTTCTGCTGGGGCCTGTCCCCGCAGGCTCCAGCTCGAAGCATGGGGAGTGGAAGGCGCGCCGCCAACCGAGTATACTCTTCGGGCGTTTGAAGAGGGCAAGATACACGAGGCTAGCATTTTGGAGTGGGCGGCGGAACGCTTGCCGGGCGGGCCGTATACGATAGCGGAACAACAACGTGAGGTAACCATTGAGCTTGATTGGGGAAGACTCGTGGGGCACATCGACGCTATCGTTATCAATCCTAATAATCTTGAAGAACCAGCAAGTTTACTCGAAGCGAAATGCCTCTCACATAGGGCCTTCCAGGAACTACGTGAGAAGGGCGTCAAGATGTCGCATCCCCAATATTACACACAGGTTCAGCTATATCTACATGGCATATGCAGAGGATGGACAATACGTCAAGCTTACCTTGTAGCCCGCGATAAAGAAACTCCCAAGAATCGGCTGTGGGATCATACCTACGAGAAAATTACATATGACCCCTATTTTGTTGAAGTTCAGTTAGCTTGCTTAAATGAGTTATGTTACAAGATTCAAGAAAAAATAGAGATTCATCCCCAATTCAATCCCCTAGAAGATTGGCAATGCAGACCCCCATACTGTCCATACACAAAACTCTGCTGGCCCGACTACGCGAAGCCCAAAGCGAAGGCTATCGTGGATGATAGCCTCGCAGATGTGGTGGAGCAGTACCAGACTCTAGGCGAAGAAATCAGCGACCTGGAAAAGGCACGGGAGGAGCTAAAAGCTAGACTCCTTGCCTCCATCAAGGACAGGCCCGTTATGGCAGGCCGGTGGATAGCGCAGAAGGTAGAGCGCAGGCAGGAGAGATTCGATACCCAGCTAGCGCGGAAAGAGCTGCCTGCCGATGTGCTAGCCAAGCTGGTCAAGGTTGACACCTACGAACAACTAAAGATCGAGGAGGTGTGCTGAAATGGCGATGCCTGAAGAAAAAGCCCTTGCGCGTAAGCCCCAAGGTGTAACTCAATGGGATCCATTTGTTGCGATGGATAGCTTGGACGACGAGGCTATAATAGCAGAACTTCAGGGCCAGACCGTGAAGGCTTTAGTATATGAATTCAAGCAGGACAGTCAAATAGTCTGCGGCCTATCGAAAGCCGGAGTTGACGCGGTAGTCCGTGAAATGGCGAAACAAGGCGAAGTATTACGCGAACTAGAACTCAACGTCTTGGAAACTCCTGATGAATTTGTAGCTCATGTCAAGGCCGGGCGTTTTGCTATCCAGACCAACCAGCAGACAGGCGAGACAAAGGAAACTCTCCTGGATGTAGTCTTTGGGGTAAAACGGCAACCTAAGCGTCATCCTGGCGGAGCGGTAAATAAGTTTGCGTATGAACAGGCCGTTAGCAAGGCCGCTAGGAACGCGAAGATGAGACTCCTACGCGAGGATTTGAAGCAGGCGATTATCACCATGGCAAAACAAGAGGGCAGATACACGAAGGTCACGCCCAACATGAATATCCCCGATATACACTCTAGTAAGCCTGCAAATAGTGAGCGAAAGCCCACAGAAGCACAGCTGAAGAGGTTATACGCGATCTCCAAAGAGGCCCGAGCAGACGCAGACTCAATGAAAAAGCTCATGTATGACATGTTCGGCAAGGAGAGCAGCAAGGACCTGACCATCGACGAATACAACGAGCTATGCGACATGTTGCTTGAAGCTAAGAAAAACGAGGAAAAGGAAGTCACAGAAGACCAAACCGTTGCGGCTGAGTAGCCGCACAGCATAGTAAAACGCAGGGCCGCCCACCAATATATTGTGGCAAAAAACATGAAATGAAAGGGGTGAAAAGGTCCCCCTTGGCGATCCTGGGAACTTGCGAGGGCGGCCCCGAAAGGGGGGTATGTGATGCGCGGGTACTTTGGAATCGGAATCGAGCACACGAAGGCGAAACAGAACATCGGCACACTATACAGGAGCGCAATGATTTTCGGCGCCAGTTTCATATTCACCATCGGCAAAAGGTATGAAAGGCAGAAGAGTGATACTGTTAAGGCTTTCAGACACATACCCCTGTATCATTTCCAGACCCTAGATGATCTATACGAGCACTTGCCTTACGACTGCAAACTGATCGGCATCGAGATAGACGATAGAGCGATTATGCTCAGGAATTTCGTTCACCCGGAGCGGGCGTGCTACCTACTGGGAGCGGAGGATGAAGGGCTAAGTGAAGAAGCGCGTGATAGATGTCATGCATTGATTCAGTTGCCAGTGAAAGACTTGGAGATATGCGAAGCGCGGGTAAGGGAGCTTGAAGGTTGGATTACCGATGCCAGCGAGAGAATAAAGGAGCTAGAGGCCCAAGTCGCGGTGCTGCGGAAGGCCGAAGCTGTAGCGGAATTCGCAGCACAGATTCCTATCAACAAGGGTGCCGATCCCTACTATGATGCACTAGCCGAGGCTATCGCAAAATGGCGGGAAGCCCAAGAAGGCGGTGAGCAGGATGGATAGCCCTTGGGGAGGAGTCACATTTCAAGGCGCAACATATATGATCGGCCCGATACCGGGGATGAAACGAATTCAGCTATATCGCCAAGATGGATCAGCATTTACGGTGATAGCAGGGTTCCCCGACGAGAGGCAGGCTGCTGAATTCAGCCAATGGCTCATATCTTTAGCCGAGCAATTGAGCCGGCTCGGGCTGACTGAGATACCGGAACAGGAAGGTGGTGGCTAGGCATGACCCAGCGCGTCGGGCTAATTCAGGTAGACGGAAAGTGGCCGAATTTGGCGCTCATGAAGTTATCAGCTTGGCACAAGGCGCATGGTGACAGCGTCGAATGGTTTAACGCCCTTGAGGGTAGCCGATATGATGTTATATATGCCTCTAAGGTGTTCACCACCACACCGGACTTTCCGTATCTACCAGCCCACGTTTTCAAGGGTGGAACTGGTTATAACCTTGACGTGATTCTACCACTGGAGGCCGAACAATCCTTTCCCGATTATTCGCTCTATCCAAAATGTGATTTCGCTATCGGATTCACGACGCGGGGCTGTGTACGCCACTGTCCATTCTGCATAGTGCCGCAGAAGGAGGGCCGCCTTCGGGTGGTCGGAGATCTCAAGTCCTTTTGGCATGGTCAGCGCAAGGTGATCCTTCTTGATAATAATCTGACGGCGGCGCCTTGGGAGCATTTCGAATGTGTGATGAGGCAGTTTATTGAGACAAAAGTGGCCGTCGATTTCTCGCAGGGCCTCGACGCACGATTAATCAATGACGAGCAGGCCGAGCTTCTCGCGAAGGTACGCCTCTGGAAGAGGATTCATTTCGCGTGGGACAAGATGAATGATGAGGCAGCGATCCGGCGGGGGATAGAGGTATTGAAACGCCACATATCGCTGCATGATGTAATGTTCTATGTTCTCATTGGATTCGACACGGTATGGGAGGAGGATCTATACAGAGTAGAGACTCTTCGGGGCATGGGGGTGGACCCGTTCGTGATGCCATATAACCGGCGCGACCCCTACCAAAGGGCATTCGCGCGGTGGGTGAATCATAAAGCGGTGTTCAAGAGCGTGCCCTGGAATAGGTATCGTGATTCTCAATGGGGAAGGAGTGACCCTGCATGACCCGCCGGCGTCGCAAAAAATTTTACTCTTTAATTCTGGCAATATTAACCTGCATTGGAATCTACGTTAGCTGTATCCAGCCATATCCACCCCACCCTCCCCCGGGGGCTGGGGACTCCCCCCTGGCCCTGCGATTACTCGATGTACGGGAGTGGCACTGGCCAACGCAGGAGTACGAGTGTGTCCCATATATCGTTCAATGGGACGATCACAGCATATGGACCATCGCGGCAAAGCTATATCCGGGTCAGCATACGGGCCGTATGGTGTGGGCTATTAGGCGGGCGAGCAAATTGGAGGGGCCGGACGGACCAGTAATCAGGCCAGGGCAGGTGCTTTGGATACCCGATCCGGCGTTATATGGGGTTGGACGAAAACAGAAGATGCAATTGGCGGTGGGGGAGTAATAAGTAATGTATACACGAGTGGAAAGCAGGTTTTGGCAAGACGAAAAAATGCGTGCAGTTTCGGACGACGCGCGCTATCTGATGCTTTATTTCTTAACATCTCCCCATCGTAACATTATAGGTTTCTATTTTCTCCCTTTGCCTTATGCTTGCTTTGACTTGGGATGGGATGAGAAACGGTTCCATAAAGGGTTACAGGAACTGCTACAAACAGGGCGAGTTAAATATGACGCTGATGCTCATGTAGTGTTCATCCAAAATTACCTCAAGCACAATCCTTTGGAAAACCCAAATCAAGTTAAAAGCGCTATAGAGAAACTAGAAGAGATTCCGCAAACCCAGCTATTTCAAGATTTTCTAGCTGTTTTAGAACAATGTGAGAAACAGTTTGTGAAACCCTTGGTTGAACGGTTGCAGCAACGGTTACGTCAACCAGGAACAGGTACAGGAACAGTAACAGGTACAGGAAGTACGTACGCGCCGCCTGGCGGCGCGCCTGAGCAACCTCCTAAAGATCCCCTTGAACAAGAGAAGCAACCGGGCGAGCAGCGAAAGCGGGCCAAGACCCCGGCGGATGATAAGCTCTTCGAGCAATTCTGGACAGCTTATCCAAAGAAACGTTCAAAGGGCCAAGCCGAAAAGGCGTGGGCCAAGCTCCAGCCGGACGAGCAGCTCGTGGAGACTATGTTGGCTGCCATTGAGCGGGCCAAGACATCCGAGGAGTGGCGCAAGGAGGGTGGGCGATATATCCCTTACCCTGCGACCTGGCTAAACGCCAAGGGGTGGGAGGATGATTATCGGCCATTGGAGGTGATAAACGGTGGACGAAGTCAAAAGCATAGGGGATATCCTCAAGGCGAAGACGATTATTCAGACTTTGTCGTACGATGATCTGGAAGTCCATATTTGTGAAAAATGCGGGCGGGAAATTAAGCCTGTAAAAGTTATGTTTGAGCAGTTTGGGCATATTGTCTACCCCGCCTGCAAGTGCCGAATTGAGGAGTTGGAAAGGCTCAAAGAAGAATGCCAACAACGCAATAGGCGTCAACAGATTGAGAGGCTTTTTTCAACGAGCGATCTTGGACCTCGGTTCGGCGAGTGCACAATTGATAACTGGATCATGCGACCGGGGACAGAGAAAGCATATGAAATGGTTCGCAAATATATAGAGGCATGGCCTGAACAATTACATACGGGAGAAGGACTTGTGCTTTTCGGCCCTCCAGGGAATGGGAAGTCTCACCTAGCGGCAGCTTGCATAAATGCGGTTATAACGCGGGGATATCCCGCAGTCTTTCAGTCGGTGACTCAGTTGATGTACAGGATCAATGCAACCTATCGGGGAAATGAGAAAGAGAGTGAGTCAGAGATAATCAATAGCCTTATTGAAGCCGATTTGGTGGTCCTGGACGACATTGGCGCTGAAAAATGGACGGAGAAGGTTGAGGAGCGGTTATATAGCATCATAGATGGCCGTTATTGGTGGAAGAGGCCAATTATCATCACTGGAAACTTTAGGACTCCAAAGGAGTTAGAAACTCATATTGGAGAACGAGCATTTGATCGGATTGCTGAGACTAGCATCTTTGTTGCGAATATGGCCGCGAGCTATCGGAAGGAGCAAGCCCGGGCACGACTGAGGAGGGAAGCATAATCATGACCAAAAGGGAGCTGCTTGAGCGGATTCGTCAAGGACTGATTGATTACAGGGTCTATGAAGATGATCTAGACATGATGGCAGAGTGTATAGTGCGGAGGATACTGAACGGGCACGAGGACGACGAGGAGATCAAGGTCGGGGGGACGGATTGATGGTTGAGGTAAGACGGTGTGGTGAATGTAGCTATTTTGATTGGGATGATTATGATGACGATATTGATGGTAACGATGATTTAGGCAATTGCATGTGCCCAGAGGTTAAATTCAAAAGCGTTTGTCCGGATTGGTATGCTTGTGATTATTTTATCGAAGCAGATGAAGAAGATTGGCCAGAAGATTGGCTGGATGATTATGGGTATGGGGGAACGGATTGATGAAGTGCTATGTTTGCGGCGCGGAGATGGTCAAGCGACTGAGGGATGTTGAATTGACATGGAAAGGCAAGGACAGATACGTTTTCCCCGACATCGAAGCGTGGGTGTGTCTGAAATGCGGGGAAGAAGTGTACGAGCCTGAAGATGCTCGTTACATGCTGAACGAGGCCAAAAGAAAGTCGGAGGGACGGACTGATGCGGAAACGTCTAGGTGCCATCGTGAAAAGAAATAGAGTCCTAGACTATTTGGCGGACGGAGAATGGCATACGCTACCCAAGGGGCTGGCAGAGGTTGCGGGCCGCATGGCAAGTGAGGGGTTACTAGAGCGGAAGCAGGGTTATATCGCTAAGGGGAAGGGCTGCGGTATGCGTGTGCTGTTTCGGTTGCCGAAGGCGGGGAATGCAAATGGCAATGTAGGAGGTGCGCGGAATGGGCAGAAGGCTGAGCTGGGATGAGATCAAGGCGGCGGCGTATCTCGTAGTGGCGTATATCGATCTTCTGGATCGGGGGCTGCCGCAGAGTGACTATCAGGCATGGAGGGCGAGAGGGGAACGGATATTTGCACCCCATGAACACCGTGAGCCTTGGCATGTGACGATCGGCGAGATTATGCGGTCCAAAGGCGTGGACCTGGAGCGGATATTGGGGGTGGCGGCGTGATCCTTTTTAAGCCTGAGCATGTAGAGCCAATATTGGCAGGTCGAAAGACACAAACGCGGCGAGTGGGAAAGAAACGTTGGAACGTAGGATCAATACATCAGGCGCGGTTGAATTACTATGCGAAGCCGTTTGCACGCATTAAAATCCTCGCGGTCAGGCAGGAGCGGTTAGGGGATATCAGCGAGGAGGACGCAAGACGCGAGGGGTATGGGTCGGTAGAGGAGTATCGGAAAGTGTTTGAGCGGATCTATGGGCGATGGGTGCCTGACGAGATGGTCTGGGCGATTGATTTTGAGGTGGTGGGATCGTGAAGTTGATGATCTCTTGTCCACATCCTAACTGCAATAAAGTGATACCATTTGAGGGCGATTTCGTATTTGCTCTTGTCGTTAATTGTATATGCGGAGCCTGCAAATTGGCGCTCAAGAAAGACGATGACGGTTCTGTTTGGGTCGGCCTTGCTCTACCGGGGAATACCCCCATACGGAAAGGTGATTGGGTGATATTACAGCACACGATATTGAATATACACGGTCCCTCGACGCGGTACTACACAGCTGTTGAGATCGGATTTGGTGGGAAGAAACCAAAGGAAAAGAATGGAAGTCCTATATACATGGATCGGGTAATTGCTATAGTGAAGGAATGGAGAAAATTGGAGGTGGCAGCATGAAATTTTTCGCGAACGATTATGCAGTCGTTAACCTCGAGCAATCTCAATGCGGCGATTGTGTGCACATTAAGATTTGCCCTTTTCTACGTGATGTTGACGATCTGCAGGACGTATTTGTGCGGCGCGAAGTGACTATCCAAAAGTGCGGGGCGTATATGAGTATAAGCCAAATCAAGGAGGCCAAGGATGATGCCAGGGAAGGCGCCACGGCGTAAGGGATTTGGTGCAGAGCGCGAGCTCGCCCGGCTCCTTGGGGGCTCGAGAGTACCCCTGTCCGGTGCTGCCGGCGGAGACTATGCCGGGGACGTGGTGGTCCCCGGCCTTGGGACTGGAGAGGTAAAGCGCCGGCGGGACGGGTTCAAGCAGTTGTATCAGTGGCTAGAGGGGCGGGACTGGCTGGCAATTAGGGCTGATTATAAAGGCTGGCTGATCGTGTTGCCGATAGAGAAACTCGTCGAGCTGAAAAATCGGGGTAGACTGTCCTCTTAAAATGGGTCAAAATTGCACAGAAAGGGGTCTATTTTGAGAGATCGAATATGGGGTAGATAGATTTATGTATCGAAAAAAATCTCTTGTTATAGGGCAAGATAAATGCCGCAGAAAAAATATGGCCAGTTTAGATAGGGGGTAATATCCCCCGATACCCTGGGTGGTATAACACATATCAGGATTAGGAGGGTTTATTGTGGCCGGCAGGATAGAGCTTATCACGGGGCCGATGTTCGCGGGTAAGACGACAGAACTTTGCAGACGGTTGGATTGGCGGGAAAAGGAAGGATATAATGTTCCTTACATCAGAGTGCCTTCAATATTGACGCCTACAATAGTGTTTGAGGGTGGCAACATAATGGCGAAATCGCATGATGGCGAAAAGAGAATCGTTGTGCCCATCTGTGATCTAGAGGGAGAATTTATTGATTTAAAAGAGATTTATGGCACAAGTAAGGTTGCTGTAGGCATTGACGAGGTCCAGTTCTTCCCTCCCGAGGCCGTTCCCATCATCAAACGTGCCGCTCGTGAATGGGGCTGGACGGTGATTTGCGCGGGATTGGATTATGATTTCAAGCGATACGAATTTTCTACTACCTGGGAACTCCGGGAAATCGCGGACGTGCGCATTGATATGTTTGCCAGATGCGCTGTCTGCGGAGGACGGGCAGATGTGACCCAACGTTTACACCTCGATGGGACTCCTGCGCGGTGGGACGAGCCACAGATAGTACTCGACGACGGCAGCGTGCGATATGAGCCAAGGTGCTGGAGGTGCCATGTGGTGGCGCCTGCGGGAGGAGGTGATTAACATGGGAGACTATGTAATTACTATCAAACTTGGTGGCGTTGGTCATTTGAGAAGGCAAATAGAGGCTATTCGGGACGGCCTAACGCTAATGGTTGAGAAGCTAGAAAAAGTTGAGACGACTTATTGCATGGACTGCGGGACGGAGCTGGAGTTCAAATCTCAGCTTGCCGATTCAAATGGGCGGATGGAGACAATGAAGTGGTGTCCAAACTGCGATCAAGTATGCAGGTTTAGAGATACGCAAAAGGTCGGAGAAAAGGTTTAGGTGCTGGAGGTGCTATAAGGTTGATTATGGGGAGGCGAAGGGATGAGCGGATTAACAAAATGTCCGGTGTGCGGAATTGGAGAGTTTTTTGAAAAATTGCCTAGTGGATCCTATCATTGTGTGCATTGCCACAGATATTTCAGATTCGACGGTGTAGAATTTGGACCCCCAGCGGCTGATTTAGAAAATCCCGCAGGCCCCGACAGCGTGGCGGCGGATCAGGGCCATGCGGTGAAGGCCCCTGCAACATTCGAGGATGCTTTCGATGCTATTATAGCCGAATTGCGGGAACTTATGATCAAGAAGCAACGAGATTACGGACACGAGAATATCACGGCATTCGGGGAGTTCGGCGTGCTAGTCAGGCTCAATGACAAGGTGGCGCGGCTAAGGAATCTGCTAAGCAAGGACAAGGAGCCGCAGAATGAGAGTATTGAGGACTCCTGGTGGGACATCGCAAACTATGCGATTATAGCGCAAATGCTGCGGCGGGGGATATTCACGTTACCGCTGAGTGAGGATATACAGGCAAGCTAGGGTGGAGGCAGGGCCGGCGCCCGTTACCGTTCGCCGCGTGGTACGATTAAAAGAACAGGAGAATTCTGGATTTGCGCAGTCTGGGAAATAATGCTATGATTAAGGGGGTGTCCCAGTTGGAGCAAAAACAAAAGGTCATAGTCGTCGAGGTAACGGAGCGGGAAAAGATTTTGCTTGACTACCTCCGGGAAACGAAATATGGCGACATCACAATAACCATGCGGGACGGACAACCCCGAAGGATTTTGGAAGTCAGACGAAGTATAGACTTGGAAAAAGCGCAATAATGAAATAGCGATATCCCAGAGCGAAGAACGCGCGGGAGTTGCTCGAGAGAGTGGCTCCCGCTTTCGCTTTATCGGGGGTGACAGGATGAAACCGTTAGATTTTGAGTCCCTTACCTTAGCTAGGCGCGAACGAGAGATATTGGGCGAGGGCCAGGCCGTCATGCTTTATACCTGTCCCCGCTGCGGGTGGCGGACGCTTGTCTGGTCGGGGCAGGTCGAGGGCCGATGGCAATGCGTTAATCGACGATGCGGGCTCGACTATGCAAGTCTGGATGACCTGCTGAAACATGAAGAGATAGTCAGTGCAAGGAAAGAGAAAGAAATCAAGGAGCTTATGCGCGCACCCGCATATCAGCGCGTCCGGGGCGCGATGAAACAGACGCGATATTAGGAGGCGCGACATGATCACAATACTTGGATATCTTTGGGACAAGAACCCCTTAGTCATAGTAGCTTTGATCCGGTTGAGGCTTTTAGATTGGGCCTGGGGACGCGATTTATTGCTCGCCGATGCGCAGGCTTGGCTTGGATTAGCAGAGCACGAGGATTATGCTGCGATGATGCGGGCTCCCGCTTACCGGAGGTCTCGGGGCGGGGCGCTGAGGCAGGTGAGGCGGGGATGAGTATCTGCACAGGTCACCGAGTTATACTTCGCGATGGAACTGAGTGGTCAATCTTGGATATCGACTGGAAACATAAGCTCGTCCGGCTAGGAGACAGGCTCAAGAGACCTCGGGAGTTGCGGGCTGTTGCTTTCAGGGAGATACGTGAGATTGCTGGTTGGGATGCAGGCGATGGCATTATCCCGATAGAAGAGGAGGACGACTCGGAGGAATGAACATCACGGTTGATGAGCTCAGGTCCTGGTGCCCTGAGTGTGCGGCCACGCTTGACGTGATCGTTCCAGGATGGGTTAGATGCCCTCGGTGCGGTTGGGAAGAATTCAAGCGAGGATTATCTCGACGTGCGGATAGGGCGATCGAACAAAGGGAGAGCATCGAAGCCCGGGAATGCTATGAGGATGACACCTCTCCTTTGAAGATACCTTACAAGAGGGGTGGAAGCCGTAAGAGCGGCAGATATCGGGGGCGTAATAAAAAATCGTGGTGGAAGCCGTGGTATATGCGAAGTGTGGGAATTTAGACGCTAGGGTATTGACAATTCTTTTTTAAGCTGCTAATCTGATGACAGGTGGTGCGTCTTTTTTTGTCTCAAAATGGGGTATCGTGAGAACGAGCGGCGGAGGCCGCTTTTTTGTTTAGCGACAACGGGGCGTATTCAGACCGCCGGGGCGGATTTGCCTCCTTACCTGCTCCGCGGGGCCCCGGCGCCTAATGGGGATTACATGTTACGTATTACGTAACACGATTTAACGTAACGAAACGGGGGTGGTCGCAGTGGCCAGGCCAAACAAAATCGATCAGAATGGACTCTCCGAGGTGGTCCTGGAAATGGCGACCACCATGACCAGCCGGCAGATATCTGAAAAGCTAAAGCGAGAATATGGCGTGGATATTAGCTATGTCGCAGTGGCTCGATACATCAAAGATGTCCGACAGGAGCGGGCTGAACAGACCAAAGCCTTGGTGCAAGAAAAGATTAAGGCCACAGTCCCACGAGATCTAGATATTCTGGACGAGCTTATTGCTCAAGAGTTGGGGTGGTTTAAGGCTGGCGAGATGGAGATTAACGATAAGCTGGTCGTGGCTAAGGAGTTGCGCCAGACTATAGATACCAAGTTGAAATATAGCGGCGCGGGGGTCCCGGAAAATGAGTTGACGGTGAAACTTTATGACTTCGACGATGACGCCTACCCGGAAGGTTAATAGGCTGGAGTGTTTACCGGGCCAGCGCCGTTTCATGGAGTCTACAGCTCCAGAACTCCTCTACTCGGGAGCCTGGGGTGCGGGGAAGAGTCGGATCCTTTGCGAGAAGGCTCTTTTTTTATGCTTGCGATATCCCGGTAACTTTGTGGGGATTTGCCGAAAAACGTTTAACGCCCTAAAACAAACCACAATGCGGACGTTTTTCGAGGAGGTTTGCCCGCCAGACCATATTCGGAAGTGGAACAAGACCGATCACCTTTTGACACTCAAAAACGGCAGCCAGATTTACTTTTTTGGTCTAGATGATCCTCTCAAAATTCAATCCCTTAACCTTGGGGCCTGCGGCGCGGATGAGGTTATCGAATTGACCGAAGAAGATTGGACAATGTTGGGTGGCCGTATTCGATTGGGGACGGTGCCATTCCATCAGCTGTTCGCGGCCACGAATCCGGCTCACCAGGGGCATTGGTGTTACCGGAGGTTTTACGAGGATCGACCAAAACTGCAGGATGGGCGACCGATCACTGATGTTGTGGAGAGCAATGCGCTAGAAAACCCCTACCTGCCGCCCGACTATGTGGCAAAGATCCAGACCCTTACGGGGCGTTACAGGGACCGGTTCGTTCTCGGCAAGTGGGTGGACTTCGAGGGCCTGGTTTATGATTGCTTTGACCCGCTAGTTCACGTCGTTGATACCATGCCGGCCGGGTGGCAAGGATGGCCAAAGGTACGGAGTATTGACTTTGGCTATTCAAACCCGTTCGTGTGCCAGTGGTGGGCTATCAGCCCAGATGATGAGTGGTATCTATACCGGGAGATTTACTACAGCCACCGGCTGGTAGAGGACCACGCTCGTGACATCGTAAGGCTGAGCCAAGGGGAGTATTATATTACCACATACGCTGATCACGACGCGGAAGATAGGGCCACCTTGGAGGCCCATGGGATTCCCACTGTGGCGGCCATCAAGGACGTAAGCCCTGGGATCCAGGCTGTTTATAAAAGGCTCCAGCTAGACGAGCGGGGGAAGCCCGGCCTTTACTTTTTCCGGGGCGCCCTAGTGGAGCAGGATCCGGCTCTAGTTGACGCTAAGAAGCCCACCTGCACTCTGGAGGAAATCCAAGGTTATCAATACCCTAAACAGAAGGGCGATAAAAACGTGAAAGAGGAACCCATCAAACTAAACGACCACGGCATGGACGCTATGAGATATGCAGTTTATTCGTTCGGGGTAAGCGGTAGGTTCGACCCTGCGGCTCTTGCGATCTTGCGGGGCCTGAAGGTGCATAGCTAAGGAGGCAACTATGAAAATACCGGATAAGGTCAAGATCGGGCCCTTTGTTTATATCATTGAACGGCCCGAGATCGTCGACAGATACGAACGAGAGTTGATAGGCCAATGCGATCACCAGGCCGGGATAATCAGGATCGAAAGGGCATTGACGGGCAGTAAAGCCGAAGAAACACTACTGCATGAGATTCTTCACGCAGTTACTATGTTTATGTGCCTAGATCTATCAGAGAAACAAATAAGCCAATTATCCAACGGCCTTTACATGGTTTTGAAGGAGAATAATCTCCTCGCAGGCGGTGATGAGGATGGCGAAGACAAGGCGAAATAGCCCCCGTTGGCTCAAGTGGGCCGTGGGCGAAATCAGCAAACTACGCGATAGCCTAACCAGCTCCCTGGGTTGGCGGATCGTGGGCGCCACTTACGCTAAGCCCTACCGGCTAGACAGCAGCCGGGTGGATTATGCCAAGGCCAGGGCGCTATATGAGAATGTTGATGATAACTACAAGCTCGGCGCCGGGTTTGCCAAGCCCGTCATCAACACGACCGTGGGGTTCATGGGTGTACCGCAATTCCGCTCTGAGGATGAGGACGCCCAGGCCGTGCTGGATGACTTCTTCGGCGCCAATACCTCCCGGATGCAGCAGACTCATCGAAATACTCTCCGAGATGGGGACTGCTTCGTTTGGGTTACCAGGGAGGAGACCGAAGACAAGGCGTTATACCCAGAGGCTAAAACGCGCCTCGTTTACAATATCATTCCACCGGAGCAGGTCATTCAGATTATTCGACATCCGCTCACCAGGTCGGTCCAGGAGTATGTGCTCAAATCAGAGCATGTATGGCTGGACGAGCGAAACTATCAGCATCGGGCTATCATCACCCAGCGGATAAGTAGGGAGCGCAGGCTGATTCAGGTGGACGGTGACATTCCGCCTGGTGTGACGCCGGGGGAGGAGCGCAATCCCTGGGGATTTATCCCTATTGTGCATTTTCGCAATGAGGGCGACGAGACGGAGGAATTCGGGCGGAGCGACCTGGAGGCCATTGAGCCATTTCTGAAGGCGTACCATGATGTTTTGCTTTCTGGAATCCAGGGAGCGCGTCTTCACAATACCCCGAGACTGAAGCTTAAACTTAAAGACGTGGCAAGATTCCTGGCAAACAACTTCGGCATCATAGACCCGAAAAAATTCACCGAGGACGGCGGGGCCATTAACCTTGACGGGCATGAGCTCCTCATCTTTATGGACGAGGAGGACGCGCAGTTCATAGAGGTCCAAAGCGCTATCGGGTCCACGGAGCCGTTATTGAAGCTCTTATTCTACTGTATTGTTGATACCTCGGAGACTCCGGAATTCGCCTTTGGAGTGCATACGCCGTCAAGTCTCAGCTCTGTTAAAGAGCAGATGCCGATCCTGGTGAGGCGTATCGCCCGCAAGCGAGAGCACTTTACCGAAGCCTGGCAGAAGCTCGCCCGGATCGTGCTTGCCATGACCGCGCAGGCGGAAGGCAAGCGATTCTCGACTTACGCGACCACGCTGCTATGGGATGACATTGATCCTCGGGACGGCAAGGACGTCGCCGAGGAGCTGAACCAGGTGACGCAGGCGCTCAATACGGCGCTTCAGGGCGGGTTCATTAGCCTGGATGCGGCCGCACAGTTCCTGGCGCAGTACGTTGAGACCATGAACGACTATATCAGCGATGATCCCGAAGTGCCAGGCGAAAGAGAGCGCATAATCAAGACCCGGATTCTGCAAGCCAGGCTTGAGGACGGAGAATTGGCCGGCACTGAACAACAGCTAATAGATAAGGCCCTTGGGAATGCGGGTGAGTAAACATGGCCGAGAAGCGCCTGGAGGATATGCTTTGGAAGAATATCCTCCGAATCAAGAACGAGCATGACGAAGCATTTGCCCGCTACATACTAGAGGCTAGAAGTGAATTCCTCCGGTTGAGGCTTCGCCAGGAACCAGCCCTCCGAAAGATATACCTTGATGCCGCGGACCGGGTGGCCGACGAGATCAAGCATCTCAAGCCGACGATAGGCCCCCTCACGAGGGCGCACCTGGCAGCATTGGAGAAGTCGCTCAGGGCGGAAGCGGATAGGATTAGCCAGGCGATCACCAGGCAGTTACAACAAGACTTGCCCCAGGCCATTGAGGCGGGGGCACGGCCATTGCAACAGCAGTTATTGAGGGCCCTCCAGGAGGCCGGGGCCGATCTGGATTTCTTGAAGCTCCAGCGGGGATTTGGCGATGTCAACAAGGTGGCGACCGAAGCCATCTGGGCCCGGACCCGAAAAGGGCTGAGGCTCTCGGATCGTATCTGGCAGGCCGGGGAGAATGTGCGAACCTCAATCCGTGATATAGTCCAGAGTGCGGTTGCCAGAGGTCAGGATGCCGTCAAGACGGCCAGGGAAGTCGAGCGATATCTCAAGACGGGGACCCCAAGCCGCGATTACGTAAACATGATGCAGCGGATGGGGAAGCGGGTGCCAGGGAATCTTTCGTATGAGGCCCTGCGGCTTGCACGGACTGAGATGTCCATGGCCTTTATGGAGGGAACGTATGCGGCCGGCCGGGTGAATCCGAGCTATCGGGGTGTGCGCTGGATGCTCTCAGCCAGCCACCCCATGCAAGATATATGCGACGATCTAGCCTCAGCGGACTTATATAATCTTGGACCAGGAGGTTATCCAGCGGGGGAGGAGCCAATCCTCCCCCATCCCTAACTGCCTTTGTTTTACAGTCCCGATAACAGAGGATACAAAAGAGTTTGTCGAGAGGCTGAAGCGCTGGCACGATGATCCGGCGCTTGAACCTGACCTGGAGAAATGGTACAATGAGACTTACAGAGGATTGTTGCCAAGTCCGATAGTCATCAAGTCGGCGCCCAAGGCGGCAAAGGTCACCTCAAGATGGAAACCTGGGAAGTTGCCCAAGAGCGGTTTTCAATCGGTTGATGAAGCCGCAGAGTGGGCGAAGGCGACATATCCGCATATTGAATGGGATTTTGAGGGGGCATCAATCGAAGCAATCAACCCGACCATAAGTCAGTTTCACAAGCTGGCAAAGGAATACCCGGAGGTGGCAGCGAAGCTCAAATATGTCGGGACACACAGAGGGGCCAATACTCCGAGGCCGGGATTCCAATGGGACCCAAATACATGGGCGCATGCAGCTCGAGATGGCTCATATATAGGATTAAACCCTACTTATTACAGCGACATAGTGAAGTTCCAAAGTGACCTTACAATATGTGAGCAATCATCGTTTCACCCATACAATTGCAACAGTATTGAGTCAGTAGTGACGCACGAGTTCGGCCACTGTGTCAGGAGTTGGCTATTGGAGAGCAAACAGGCGTTCACGAGATATGTTTCTGCAGACGGTTTTGGCCTGGTTGAGGATACAGTCCGGCTTTGGGAGACACAATACGGTAAAAGACTATCCAGCATATCTAGATATGCCTGTGAGGATGAACATGAGGCATGGGCTGAAACCTTCAGCGCAATGTATCACAGCGAAGGGAAATACGCCATTGCAAAGAAGATGAAGACGTTGCTTAAAGTTGTGGCCGATCCCTCGAAATGGCGGGGTGATTTCACTTGGGTTATGAATGCACCTCAAGATGAGCGCGAAATGATCATAGAGGAGCTTAAGAAGCTTAAGAGAATGCTCGGGATCAAATGAGGAGGAACAGCCATGACCATAGGCGGAGCTCCAATCTGCATGGTCTGTAAGCACCTAGAGAGGGAAGGACTTAAGTGTAAAGCCTTCCCCGACAAAATCCCGGATGACATTATTTTTGGAAGGTCGTTGCATAGGGATCCTTATCCAGGAGATCATGGAATCCAATTTGAAGCGAAGAACGAAAAGGATTTCAAGCACTGGCTGGATGCCCGTCAGATCAAACTGTAGCCATGGGAGATATTTGTAGTCTTTATTATGATAAGTGGATTCGCGCATCCTATCGGCTCCTCGACTACCTTGTCGAGGCCGCCGAGGTCTGGGACGCTTTGCCCGATTACCGCAAGGAGGGTAAGCTGGTCTATTTTGGCCAGCTTGTTTCTTATCTGGCCATTCTGCGCACAGGAGAATCTACAGGGAAGCTGACGAGGGCACAAATTCGTAAACTGAGGAATCTTGAACGCCTGGCCGAGAAGGCCCAGAAGCTTATTGGTTATCTGGAGGCGAAGGAGAATGAACGAAGAGTCAAGGCTGAAACCGGCGCAGCCACCAGTGAGACAGCCGCCTCCGGTGAAGAGGCTGGAGGTAAACCCGGCGAACCAGAAGCTGATAGCTAGGGACTTGAGAACAGGGCAATTCAGTAACAAGAAGTAACCGCCAAGGCAAAGGGCTGAGGCGGTTTTCTTATGCCCAAAGGAGGTGAGACTGTGCCAAAAGTATTCAAGATATCTAAGTCAGTATCGAATGCTGCGTGGGGAGACATAGACAAAAGCCGGATATGGCAGCTGCTCAAACAAGGCATTGAGGAGGGCGCTGAAGGAGTCGCTGAAGCCGTCCGCGAGGTTTACGCTATTGTGGGCGCCGACATAAACAAGGATCTAACTCAGGCCGATTGCAAGCTCCCCCATCACGAGGTCCGGGAGGATGGAACCGTAATCCTCAATCGGGGCGGGCTAATCGCGGCTGCCGCGGCTCTTGCAGGAGCCCGTAGCGAGGTAAGCGCAACGCCAGAGCAAAAAGCTCAGGCGAGACGACACCTGCTCAGACATTACCGGGAGCTTGAGATGCCGGCACCGGAGAGCCTGGTCGGCGAGATGTCGGCGGTCATGGCTGTGGTGTCCGGCGAGATGCGGGTCGAGGATGTACCGCTGGCGCCATGGGCGGACCTGGCTGCACTTAAGGCGGGGGACCCGGAGCCAATGGAAGTGGTCGTCGAGATTCCGGCTGGCCGGAGCAAGCGAGGCTGGAACTATACTCCCCAGGCCTTGCAAAGGATCGTCGGCGAGGTGATGAATCAGGGATTGCCAGGTTTTCTGGGCCACCAGAAGCCCGAGGATGTGGATCATGAGTTTCCGGTCCCGGTGACGCACTGGGTGGGGGCCCTTTGGAAGGACGGCAAGGCATATTTCAGGGGTGTGATCGACAAAGCCGCCTCGGACCTGAAGCGTTGGATCAAGGCGAAGACAGTTCGGACCGTCAGCATTTTTGGCATCCCCAAACTGGAGCAGACCGCTGGCGAGACGCGAGTGATAGACTACCAGCCGCTGAGCATCGACTGGACCCCCTTGGGCCGGGCCGGAATGCAGACGGCGGTCGTCGCGGTCGGCGAAATGGACGAGATCATATCGGGAGGTGGGCAAAAACCAATGACGTGGAAGGAGCTTGTTGCACAGCTAAAGACCATGCTGGCTAGTAGAGAGGTTACCCTTAGCCAGGTGGTGGGCGAAATGGGATGGAAGGTGCAGGAGATAGCCGGTGAGATTGCTCCTGACTGGCTGAAAGTGGCAGAGAACTCGATGGAGACTATGGCTAAGGTCAAGCAGGCCCTTGGAGTCACCGGCGAGATGGACGTTGTCAAGGTTGCAGAGGAGGCCCGGAAAGCTGTCGAAGCTCAGCGGAGGGCAGAGCATGATAAGCTTGTGGCCGACACCATCAAAGAGAAGGTCACTGGCGAGATGGCGCAAGGGCTAATCAGCAAGATGCTGCACGTAGCAGACAACGCCACCAAGGAGCAGATCGCCGGGGAGATTGACAATCTGCTCAAGGATCAGGCGGTGAAGGATATGCTTTCTAAACTCCACATCGACATTCCGCCTGGGACCGGTGGCTCTGGCGGCGGTGGCAATACTCCCCAGAATCTCAAAATCAAGCGGGTAACGCTGTAAGGAGGGATTGACAGATGGCATTTACTGGACAGCCGGTTCCCTCGACCGTTTACAATGCGGCGAGGGCGAAGATCAGCGATGGTAAGAGCGTAAAGGTTACGGTTCCACAGAACACCACCATAGAGGCCGGGAAGCTCTATCTCCTTGATGGGTTTTTCGGGTTCGCGATGCAGTCGGTGACGACCGGGGCCGGAGAGACGGCACAAATTACCCTGAACATCGAGCAGGCCGAGTATGAGACGGATCAGATCACTTTAGCCGATGCATTCAATAAGGGCGACAAGATTTACTGGGATGCGGTAAATAAGCTGCTCACCACGGTGCCCAACAATGACGCTAGCGGAAACCCGCAGAACCGGCCAGTCGGGCGGGTGACGGCGGCGAAGGATGCCAACAACGTGATCTGGTTCATCCTCGGGCCGCAGATTCAGGCTCATGCTTAATAAATCCGTGGAGGCGATATAAGTGAAGGTATGGTCTATTGACGAATTGAAAGCCGCGCGGCGACAGGGCACCTTTGAAACGAAGGTGCCTTTCGTTTTGAACGGCAAGGTTTACGAAGTCACCAAGAAGATAGTCAACGGCGAGATGGAAGCCTTCGACCTCGACAAGCCGATCGGCGAGATGCTGATATCGGAGGCCTCGCGTAAGGAACTCGTGCAGAAGGTCGTTCTGGACGTGGAACTTGGCCGGGAGCAGGTGCCGGTGCTCTATCCTCCTATCTACGAGCGGATGCAGGATGCCAATTTCCCCAAGCTCTTGGAGGCCAAGTGGGCTCAGTATGGGACTGTCATCTTTACCGAGCACCTTGAGGGTGAGGAAGTTAAGTTCGGTTCCCTTCAGGCCGAACAGGGTCCGACGGTGGCGATTCTTGGGTATGCGGCTGGGTTCGAATATACCAAGGAGATGGAGATATTCAATCAGGTATTCAACCTGGAGGTGCTCAACCGGGCATTCGGTGAGGCATATAACGCCAAGCTGAATGACATGCACCTGGGGCCGATTCTGTCGTTCGTGTATCCTGCGGGCAACAAGACGGCATTTCAGGGCGACGTTGCAGATCCCAGGTGGCTGCGGATTTACAAGACCTTGGTCAAAGCCCTGGCAGATACCGCTGTGGCAAAGCGGCCGGCGACGGTGCTTCTAGCGTCTGGCGCGGATCGTCCTGACATCGAGCAGGCCCTACGGGGCGGTCAGGTGAACGGTACGACCTACCCGCCTGTTTCCGGCATCTCCGACATCATCTACTACGACGGATGGCAGACGCAGGTAGGGAAGAAGGCCTACACCTACTCGGGTGTAACCGCTGGTAAGTGCTATTTTATCCGGCCGAAGCGCGGCTTCAAGGAGTTGGTCAAGCAGGATCTCCAGATCAACGCCACCATGGGCGACATCACCAGGTTGGTGGAGAGCCAAATCGTGGGTGATTTCTGGAGAGGCGTCTTTTGTGCCCCCACTGAGAATATTCAGGAAGTGGCACTCGCCTAGATGGGATGGTGATAACAGATGGCACGGTGTATAGACTGCGCCTGGTTCCCATGGGAGCCGGGCGCTAATCTTTCCGGGATAGCGGTGACGATGGCATGCTACCCGAACTCCCCGAGACGGCGATGGACGAACGAGGGAGCGGCATCTGAGCATACCTGCGAGTACTTCAAGCCGCGGATGGTCATGAATCCCGCTCCTGAGGTCGTCCAGGAGATCATTGCGGGTGAGTCGGAGACGGCAGAGCCGGAAAAGCCGAAAGCCAATAAGCGGAAGAGGTGAGATAGATGGCGGTTTTGACTGTACAGAAACTTGCAAGCGCTGGGGTGACTCCGACTTACGGGGCCGCTGATGCAGCCGGGGACAAGTTCGCCAACAACGGGCGGACGTTCCTGGTCGTGAAGAATGGCTCGGCGTCGGCTGTTACAGTAACAGTGAACAGCCAGAAGCAATGCGACCAGGGTTTTGACCATGACATTACGGTGAGTGTCGGAGCCTCCGGCGAGAAATGGATTGGGCCGCTTGATCCGAACCGATTTAACAACGCGAGCGGCCAGGTCGAGGTGGCATATTCGGCGGTCGCCTCGGTAACGGTGGCAGCGGTACAGGTTTAAGCGGGGGTGATATAGCATGACCCCAGATGAGAATCTCCGGGCCAGGCTCCGCAAGCTCCTTGATGAGAAAATCCCCGCTGGAGGGACAGAAACGGATACCCGATTCACCGACGCCGACCTGGACGAGCTGCTCCTGGAAGCCGATAGCATCTTCGAGGCCGCGTCTGCTGGTTGGACGATGAAAGCCGGGATGTATCAGGCTGAGATGGGCGACGTGGATCAGATGACCCTCGGACAGGAGACTGAACGCCTCACCTCGCTGAAGGAACGCCAGGAGTATGCCCTCAAGATGGCCGATAAATACGCAGCTATGGCAGAGGCGCAGGTCGGCAGCGTGATACTTAAGCTCACCCTGCCGGAGGTGCTGTAGATGAATCCAGCGATCGCGCGGCGGAACGTGGAGAGACAGATTCAGCGCAACCCCACGGATATCTGGATCAAGCGGATAGTCGAGGCAGACGACGGGGCCGGGGGCACGATCCGGCAGGAGATAATGCTCCCGGTTCAAACTGTGCGGGTATTCATGGGCACGTATTCGCAGTCAAAGGAGATCGCAACCGAGGCCGTGCAGATGCAGATTCAAAGGTGGGGAATGCTCGCCAGGTGGGATGCGGATATTCAGCTAGGCGACGTGTTCACAGCGCAGGGCCGGAGCTTCCGGATTCGAGATATCGACCAGGTTGCAACAGGAGGCGATGTAATAGCTCTCCACGTCGACCTTGAAGAGGTGAGCTAATATGCCGGGAGCAGATAAAGTCATAGCAAACATGCAGGAGTGGGAACGGCGGACAAAGGCCGCTCTTTTTGCGCTTGGGCAGCACTACGGGGCCAAGATGGAGGGCGAGGCGAAACAAGAGGCCCCCTGGACTGACCGGACTGGACATGCACGACAAGGGCTTTTCGGTGAAGCCATGGAGGAAAGCGATGCTCTCCGGGTCCGGATAGCGCACAGCATGGATTATGGGCCTTACCTTGAACTCGCTCATAGCCAGAAGTATGCGATCCTTGAGCCTGTAGCTAAACACAACGCCCCCGAGTTCATCAGGGATGCTCAAGAGGTGATTCGCAGGTGAGAAAAGCCCTATATCAATACCTCACGGCGAATTGCCAGAGCGTGAAGACATGGAAGCAGCCCTACCAGGCCGATGCCTCAACTCCGAAACCATATGGGGTAATTCTCTTCGGCGAGAGGCCCCGGAGCCCGTTCAACCGGCGAGGCGTGTTCCAGGATGTGACGATCTGGGTCTACTTTCAGCCGGGGAGCTATCTCCTGGTGGATGCGGCGGTCGCAGAGATCAAGGCGCTCCTGTCTGGCCCAAACGGCACAG
This sequence comes from Bacillota bacterium, assembly GCA_013178415.1. NCBI lineage: Bacteria > Bacillati > Bacillota > Bacillota bacterium. Next base: position 49,857 of record JABLXA010000012.1, read on the forward strand.
GCAAAGTCCTTACAACTGAAGACGGTCGGGACTTTCTGATCGAGTGGAACCAGGACGGACGAGACTTCCATGATGACGTATTGCAGGCACTAGCAAAGCGCATTGATTTCACAATTCCGTTAGGAGGTTGATAGAAGATGGCAAGTGTTGGGCCGACCTATGGTGTTAGGCTCTTGGTGCTTACGGAGCTTAACCAAGATGGGTCTGATAAAACAGGTGCTAAGGTTGTCCGAGTGACTACTCCCCAACAGGTTAGCTTCGATCCGCAGATCATCGAGGGCTCCCGGCAGGAGCTCCGAGGCGGAGATGGGCTTGTCGCGACGGTTGAAGACGATGACGTCCTTGTCGGGATGAACGCCACGTTCCAGGATGCCGTCCTCGATTTTGAGGCCATGGCTATGATCGGTGGCGGAACGCTAGTGGGCACTCCGCCGAACTATACGGGCTACATCCCCAATACTGTTGCTCAGGAGAAGGCTAATCCGAGGCTGCCATTTAAGGCGGAGATTTACGCGGCGGAGTATGCGGAGGGGTCTCAGGACTCCTCTGACGTGGTGGGCTACGTCAAGGTAACCCTCTGGAATGCGAAGGGCCGCATCCCGACATTCGCTCAGCAGGATCGCAACTTCGCTGTGCCTAGCTACACCATCAAGTCTCGGGAGAACAAAGCACAAAGTAAACCCGCATTTACGATTGATAAGGTAGCCAACCTGCCCGCGTAACAGATGAGGGGGATAAAGTGTTATGAGTGATGAACTCAGGGTAATGTCCATAGACGAGATCAGAAACAAAGCCTGCCAGGTCATCCCCCTGCCTGGCTGGGAGCCCGGCGAGGTCTTCAACGCGAAGGTCCGCCGGGCCTCGCTTTTGGCGCTGGTCCAACAGGGGGTTATCCCGAACGAGCTTTTGCCAATCGTCTACAAGATCATCTCCAAGGGCGGGGAGTTCAATCCCATGACCGACTCCACGCCGGAGGAATTCAAGCAGTTCATCGAGATGCTGAATGCTATCTGTAAGGCTGTTCTCGTGGAGCCGGCCTATGATGAGGTGGCGGAATATCTAACCGACCTTCAACGGACTGCGATATTCCTCTATACACAGCAGGGCTTAAAAGCCCTGGAGCTTTTTCGCGCGCGACAAGAATATCTTATTGCGCCTGGCGGTGACGGCGAAGGAGTTCGGGGCAAGGCCAAGTGACTACTTGCCAGAACTGGGGACATATGAAGCGTTCTGTCTCGACGAAGCCTGCGCGCACATGCTGATTCATATGCGCGAGGAGGCGCGGAAGGAGGCAGAGCGCGAGATCAAGGGTAAAGCCGGGACGGGGGATCGGGAGCCGGTGGCAAAAGGCCCGGTATCACTCGACTGGCTCAAACAACAGCAAGAGCAGTTCAAGCAGAGCGGGAAATACAAGCTGTAGTAGGTGATGGGCATGCCGTGGGGAAGTATGGGGACAATTTGGGCTGAGGTTGGCCTCAATTATGCGGGGCTTACGAGAGGGATGCAGGATGCTACCCGGCAGGTCGAGGCTTTTGACCGGAATATCAACGCCCGGTTCAAGGCTATCGGGGAATCTTTCTCTCAAGTGGGCCGTTCCCTCTCTCTTGGCGTGACAGCCCCTCTTTCGCTACTTGGCGGGATAGCGGCTAAGACGAGTATGGACTTTGAGACCTCCATGGCTAATGTCTGGACTATTGTCGATACGGGCAAGGACAGCATAGCCGCGATGAGCAGACAGGTTGAAGCCCTAAGCCTCGAGCTCCCCCAGACAGCTAAGCAGCTTGCGGACGGACTCTACCAGGTCATCTCCGCTTCTATCCCTGCGGAAAAGGCCATGGGCGTCCTGGAGGTATCGGCGAAGGCTGCCGCCGCAGGGCTGTCCGATACTTTTACCTCCGTGGATGCGATCACCTCGGTGCTCAACGCCTACGGCATGGCTGCTGAAAATGCCGGAGCCGTCTCTGATATTATGTTCAAGACGGTGGAACGCGGCAAGACGACGTTCCCTGAGCTGGCTCAGAATATCGGTGACGTGGTGAGCACGGCTTCGACAGCGGGGGTATCATTCGAGGAGCTATCGGCTGCAATTTCAACCCTTACAAAGGTCGGTGTCAGGACCCCTGAGGCCGTGACCGCTATCAACCAGGCTATACTGACATTCATAGACCCCAGCGATGAGGCCGTTAAGCTCGCAAAGCAACTGGGGATAGAATTCAGCGCGGCCTCGCTGGCCTCAAAGGGCCTGTATGAATCGCTCCAGCAGGTCTACAAGGCAACAGGAGGCAATATCGAGGCCCTCTCTGCCCTCTTTCCGAACGTCCGAGCCCTAAAGGGAGTCTTGGGGTTAGGTCGCCAGGAAATGCAATTGTTCAAGGACGACCTCGATGTCATGCGGACCTCTCTGGGCGCCACTGATAAAGCATTCGAAAAACAGGCCCAGACAAGCGGGCACGCGGTGCAGATATTCAAGAATGAGCTATCTGCTCTTGCCCGGTCTTTTGGGGCTGAATTGATGCCGATGCTGACGGCAGGGATCGAAGGTATCCGGCCTTTTGTGGAGGCTTTTAGTAACCTGCCTGGGCCGGTGAAAGAGGCGGCTATCATGTTTGGGATGTATGCGGCCTCCATTGGCCCCGTCCTTGCTGGGCTAGGCTCGCTGATAGGGATTCTTACTGGCCCCACTGGGCTAGCCCTCGCTATTGGCGCGGTGGTGGCGGCAATAGCCGCCTGGGTGCGGACAAGTAGGGATGTTGACGGCGCGATAGAGAGGCAGATTAACTCCGTGCGCCGGGCCGTAGACGAGGCTACGAAACAGGGTGACACCTACGGCAAGCAGGCCGAGGAGCTAGACCGGCTCATAAAGGAGTATGAGGAACTCCAAGGTAAACCCGATAAATCCCAGCAGGAGCATGAGCGCCTCCGTCAGGTGATAGACAAGATAGTCCAGCTAGCCCCCCAGGCTGTGACGGGCTATGACAACATGGGGAAGGCCCTTATAGGGAATGCCGATGCCGCGAAACGAGTGAGAGACGAACTCTGGCAACTCCGCAAAGAACAACTAGAGATGGCTGCTATGCGGGTGAAGTATGAGCTTCCCGGGCTGGAGGAACAGGTCAAGCTATTAGAACCGCAGTTCAATAAAGTGAAGGCTCAGCTAGACGAAATTGCCCCGCGCTATTACAAGATGCGGGAGGTTGTCCTGGCGATGAGCCGGGCCACCTCGGACGCGCAACGAGAGCAGATTCTCCAGGCTGCGATAGCTAAGGGGATATTTGATGCCTTCACTCCGCCCGCGACTCAATTTGCGGTTGCGGAACAGGCATATAACAAGCTGTATGGCACCTTCTCAGAGCTATCTTCGGCACTCTATAAGGCAAAGACTGGGATTCTGGAACTCAAGAACGCCCAACAACAATTGCAGGACTTTCTCACGACTAAGCCTGGGGCCAGACCAAGCGAAGCTGTCTCTTTGCCGCCGGTTGCTCCTTCTCCCACGAAGAAGATCAAAGAAGTGACGAAGGAGGAGTTATCCGAATTCGAGGCGTTTGGCAAGAAGGTGAAGGCCCTCGGCAAGGGTGCTTTCGGGGATCTCCAGAGGGCATGGGCCGACATCGGTGCTGGGTTAAAGTCCGAGGACGTAGCGGTAAAGTCCTGGGCCGAACAGCGAGCACGGGACTTGCTTAATGTGATCAACGAATCTATCGCCCAATTCGGAGGGGACTGGCTGAAGGCTGCTGCTGCTGCGAGTGTGGAGGTAAAATCGGGCTATCAGCGCATCAAAGAGAAGGTCGACGAAGGACAAAGCGAACTTGCCAAGGCCATGGCGACTCTCAGATATCGGGTGTCTGTTGAGGGTCTGGGAATTGAGGAGCAGGTCAAAGAGCTTGAAGCTATTCAACAGACGGATGCCTACCGCCGTGCCAGCATCGAAGAACAAAGGCAGCTCGAGATGCAATTGGCTGGCCTCCGGGAGGAGCTACGCCAGAAGAAAGTCCGGGATGCATATGACGAATATCAATTCTATGCCCAGCTATATGACTTTGATGCACAGAATCATATCGATTACTTAAACCGATTGCTGAAAGATAAGAACCTGAAAGACGAAGAGTATAAGAAACTCGAAGAGGAACTCCGGCTTTGGGAAAAACGAAAGCAAGAGGAGGACCTTGAGTATCGCAAAAAAGTCGAGGATGCCTGGAATACCTACTATTTGGAGTCCGGTAAGAAAACCAAGGCCGACCTCCTGCGCGAGGAATTAAAGAAACGCGAGGCCGAGCTTGAGGCTGCCCGCAAGGCCGGGAAAGGTATTGAGCTTGCCGAGGCCGCCGTTGCCCAGGCGAAACTTGACCTGAACAAACAAATTCGCCAGGATGAAGAAGATCGATTCCGGTTCCTTGTGCAGATGGGCGCCCTCTCCACCAAGGAGCAGCTTGCCCAGATCCAGGCATGGCTAGCAACGGAGACCGAGGGCTCCACCGAATGGCGGAGGCTCAAGCTGGAGGAACTGGAGCTTCAGAAGAAAGTCAACCTTGAGGCCGCCCAGGCGCGGATTAAAGGACTCGGCCCAATTGACGAGGCTGGTCTTGACCAGCTAAAGGCATGGCGGACTGAGTTAGGCCAGGCGTATGATGCTGCTGTCGCCTTGGGGGTGCAAGGAGAGGATGCGGCGAAGGAATATGCCCGGGCGCTCGAGGAGATCAACGGGCAGATAGATAAGCTCACCAAGCACCAGGAGGAGCTTGGGATCACTCAGGCGCGGTGGGAATATGAGCAGGGGCAGAAGTCTGCCGCTGACTACAAGGCATTCTTGGAGGCCCGGCTCGCCGCCGTAGAAAAATATGGCTCTGAGTGGATCGCCATTCAGCGTGAACTTGCCCAAGTGGAATCGGATATCAATAGGCGCACCGCTGAAGAATTCGTGGCTGGTCTGGGGGACTTAACTGCCGTTGAGGTAGATTCTGCCCGCGAGAGGTTGCTTGCTGAACAGCTTGCCTATGCCGCTATGGGCGAGAAAGGCAAGGCCGCTGTAGAGGTCATTAAGGCGGCTCTGGAGGAACTACGCCGGATCGAGCGCAACCGGTATGAGGATCAGGTCGAACGAGGGGAGTTGACGACTCAAGAGCAGATAGATCGGGTGAGGAAATGGCTCGCCGCCGAGAAGGAAGGGTCCGACGAGTGGAAACGGCTCCGTTCTGAAGAATTCAGGCTCCTCAAACGCCAGCAGGCCGAGATAGCCGAAGCCAAGGTGACGGAAGCCATCGGGGTTATGCCGGTTGACCGTGCGGGGCTGGAGGCCGCAAAGCAGGCCCTTGGTGCCCTCTATGACGAGGTCAAAAAGATGGGGCCTCTCGGAGAGGACGCTGCGACAAAATACACAGCAGCTCTGGAAAAGATCAATCAAGCTCTCGAGAAAGTGAAAACACAGGAGGAGAAAGATGCAGAGGAAGCCCAGAGGCGCGAAGACGCTAGGCTACAACAAGAATACCAGCGAGGGCAGATCTCTGTCGAGCAATATAAGAAGCACCTGTCTGACCGCATGGCCGCCCTTGAATCCGCCGGGGATAAATGGTCATCGGCATGGCTTGCTTATGAGCGCGAACTCACAGAGGTCACAAAGGCCGAGAATGAGAAGGCTGCCCAGGCCGTGATCGATAGCCTCGGTGACCTGGAGACGGTGCATATTGAGTCCGCAAAACGAATACTGGAGGCAGAGCGGGCGAAGTACGCCGGGATGGGCTATCTTGGGGAAGGGGCAATCAAAAAGATTGACGAGGCCCTCAAGATTTTGTCCAAGCGGGAGCAGGACTGGGCCAAGACAATAGAGCAGATTGATGCTGAAATAGCGACATCCTATGAGGCCCGGCTGAACAAGATCGTCGAGGATGGCGCGAAGCTCCTTGCAAACGCCAAAACTGAGGCAGAGCGGCAGAAGATCCTAGTGAAGATCGCCCAGGATGCCGCCAAGGTCCATGAAGACGCGGCACGGGACCGGGTTGCCCAGGCCCAGGAGGTCGCGAAGACCAATGTCCAGGCGGCAATTGCGATGCTGCAAGAGTGGCGTGAGTCTTATGCGAATATAGGCCTTGCGGGCCAGCTTGCGGTGCAGGTAATAGACAAGGCCCTGGCAGACCTTAATCAGAAAGTGCAGACCACAACTGATGAAATGGCCAGCTATGTAGACTCTCGGACAAAAGATAGTCTCCTTGTCGCATTGGAAAGCCTCGACCAACAGCGGAAAGAGAAGGAGGCTGCCGTTAAGGATCAGGCCCTCGTCGACGCCTGGTACAATGAGCGGGTCGAGGAGGAAACCGAAAAGGCCCTCAAGACCCGGATCGGCGCCATCGACCGGATGAATGAGGAAGAGGTCCAGAAAGCCCAGGAGACTCTTGATGCCATCCGTGCGATTGTAATTGCCAAGGTCGGTGCTGAGAGCGATGCCGCCAAGGCTATCGAGGCTATCCAAACTGAGCTCAACATGCGGCTTTACCAACTCAGCCAGGAACGGGCCGAGAAGGACAAGGAGCTTGCTGATGCCCGTCTTGAGCATGAGCGCGAGGTGGCGCAGGAGCTTGCCGAGCTTCGGGGGCAGGATGAAGAAGCGTATATGCTTTCCCTGGAGCAGAAGATCGCGGCCCTCCGCAAGGCTGGCTGGACCGAGAGTGAAATCATCGCCTGGGCCGTGGCCCATGGCGAGAAGATCCGCCGTGATGCCGCCGAAGCTGAGTATGAATTCCGGAAGAAGCTCGGCCTGGTTAGCCTCCAGGAGCAAATAGCCCATGAGCAAGAGATCGCCGAGAAGAGCCAGTGGAGCATAGAGAAGCGGGCCACCGCGGCCCAGAACTACTACGGCGCCCTCATGGATCTTGTCAAGGAGGCGAAGCTGGACGAACTCAAGGCCATCCGCGAAACCCTCGAGGCTCAGCTGAAGAAGTATGAAGCCATGGGTGAGGAATGGGAGGTCTACGTCCTGGCCGTCAAAGCGGCGCTTCAGGAGGTAGATAACCTCATCTATGATAAGAGTAAAGGCTGGGCTGCGCGGCTCGGTGAATCGTTCCTAAATGCCCTCGGTGACTTCGGGAGGATGATCCAGACCTTCCAGAAGGGTTATAAGGAGGGCGGCATCTGGCGTGGGTTGTCAGATGTGTTCATGGAGCTTATCACTAAGAGCAGAGCCTTTGCCGCGCTTCTGGATGCCTTAAACCCTATTATCCAAGCCGTAGCTGACATGTTTGGGGAGCTCATAGCCCCTCTGGTGCCCTTAGTTAAGATATTGGCCCAATTTCTGATTCCCATTTTCAAAGCCGTTGGCCAGGTATTCCGTTGGGTGGCGGATATTGTAGTCGGGATTTGGAATGCGATAACTTCAGTGATTAATTGGGCTCTGGGTTGGCTCGGGGTGCATATTCCAACCATAAAGCCGACCTGGCGGGAGGAGGAAGGGATAGAGGAACCGGAAACTCCATCTGAATCTGGAGGGAAGCAGGGCACTCAGATATCAGAAATCACCGGTCCCACCCGGGACCTCCTGGTCGAGCTCCTGAGGCCGCTTACGGTGCTGGATAGCCTTCCGGTTTATGCGATGGCGATCGAGAAGGCCATCTATGAGATGCGGGACGCATTTCTTGCCTTCGTGGGGATAAATTCCGCAGTAGAGCGCGGGACAGCAGCTGTAATCAATCAATATAACATCGAGAACATGACCATAAATGCGAGTATCAACAGCAAGGAGGAATTCGACCGGCTCATGGCCTCGCTGTCCAGGCGGGCCGAGCTGGCTACACTGGGGAGTGGTGCATAGTGCAAGTGAAACTTGTGAATGCGAAGGGTGAAACAATGCTGCTCCCGGATGAGATGGCGGTCGAGGGCTGGCCCTCGGAAATGGATCTGCCGGGGATCAAGATCCAGGGCCGTCATGGGCGAATCATAGATATGCCGATGGCCTCCCTCAATTCCCGGACCATCCGGGTAAGCGGGATGATGGCTGGAGTGGACAAAGACGATGCAGACGCAATACGCGAGATGGTGGTGGGGTTCGTCCACAGGGCGAACCCCCTCAAGTTGTATCGGCATGAGAATGATGACAAATACATGCTGGTTTATGCGAAGAGCGTGGATCACAGCTACAGGGTGGGGTATTTCCTGGGTCGGGTCTTCACCTTGTCGATTACACTTGAGGCCGGGGATCCGTTTCTCTATGCCGACCAACTCACCCAGCTTGAGATTAACCCAGTGACATTCACACCGCCGGTGACGATGCTGAACGTCACAAATTCGGGGGGAGCCCAGGCGGAGCCGGTCATCTGGCTGTATGGCAAAACGTCCGGCGCGTTAAATGTGCAGAACCCGCAACTCACAAATTACACTACAGGGCTAGCGGTGAAATATACTGGGGTGCTTGCGGCAGGCGAAGTGCTAATATTGGACGCCGCCAGGCACAATGCCGTCAAACTCTCAAACAATATTGAGCACTCGGGCACAGCCCAAGGCGGAGGATCCGACTATATCACATTGGCGGCTACCGCATCGAGCCAGGATGGCTACTATGTGGATAAAATCATCAAGATAACGGGTGGTACTGGGGCAGGTCAATACCGGAAGATCATCGGATATAACGGGACAACAAAGGTCGCAACTATGGCGACGGCCTGGGATACAACCCCGGATGCCACGAGCACATATGAGATATACAAGCTAGGCTTCCTGGCAGGCTATTTTGTCAGCGAGGCTCTTCAAGGAATATTCAGCGGTGCGGTGCCGGTAATCAATAGCGTCAACGAGGGATATCTGATAAATGGGTTCCCCTTGGCACCGGGCGTAAATCAGATTGAGGTAGAGGATGAAAATCAGTTAATGGGCATTTCAATTCTTTTTAGAGCGAGGTGGTATTGATGCCTTTCCCTCCGATTTTGCGAGACAGCCAAGGCAACCCCATTCCTCAGGTATATGACGGGGCGAACTGGCAGGCTTACCGGGGCAACATGCCCCTGGTGACCACACATCAGAATGCGGCAACTGCCAATGGTAACGGTGTAGCCGCTAACGTCGATGGCTATGGCTCTGCGGCCATACAGATAAGCGGGACATTCAACGCGAAAGTAAATTTTCAAGGGTCGGTAGACGGCATCAATTACGTTCCTATTGGCGTGCTAGATTCCAATGGTAACAAGGTTTTCTCTGCCACGGCTCCTGGAATATATCGGGCGGAATTAGGTGGTATACAATTCCTCCGGACGCCTATTTCCGATTATGTCTCCGGGGCGGTGACGGTAGTATCCAGGGCCCTCCCTGTAGCCAGGCCCATTGATGGGGGTTCATTTTCGCTAAATGGGAGTTATGCTTCAAGCTCTCCTTACACAACCACCGACAGCTACGGCGATGCCGCCGTTTATGACTTGGCGGGCAAACAGGGGGCCAAAACGCTCGTTATCCGCAATACGGGCGCGAATCCAGCCGTCATAGCTATTCTCGGTTCTGTAGACGGCGGGGCCACGTATCCGCTCACAATTTACCGTGGCATCGAGATTGGAAGCGCTAAGACGTTTTGGATTGGTCTCAAGATCTTCCTGACACATCTCAAGGTGCAGGCGAAGAGCAAGAACACTGGGGCATCGACAACCGTCACTACTCAGCTCGCTGGAACATCCGCACCCGGCGAGACGGTGACGTTCGGCAACATCAGCAAGAACAGGTATGGCTCGCTAGCAGCCAACACGGAAGAGACAATCCTCGACATCATGGGACCCTTCGAGCTTGAGGCGCTGACGGTGGGCACAGATAGCTCCATAGCATCGATCCGCATCAAGACCTACGCACCGGACGGCTCCACAAACTACGAGTACGTCGTCCCGACGGCTAATGGCACCACTATTCAGGTCGTGACGCCGAACAACCTGGCCGTCTATGCTAACGGAGAAAACGACTTCTTCAAAAACTTCGTGTATGACACCACCAACAACAAATATAGCTTCGGGATGAAGCGCCAACTTCCGTTGCGCGGAGGCGGCGTGGTTAGCATCAAGAACTGGTCAGCCACTGCGCAAAACATCGCCTGCTTCATGGAGGTGAGCCTTGGATGCGACTAGACGAGTGGGTGCGCGCAACCTTCCGAGTGATACCAGATGGATGGATGCGCCAGGACTTCAGCAAGGAGGATGCGTTTGAATTCTCATCTAAAACCACCGACGGGGAATCCACATCCGTGATTGCGCCCATCTCCTGGTTCATGGAGCACTTTGGTGGTGCCGACGCGCCGCCGACAGCCAGTGCGCTCAAAGCGCAAGACCCAAATGACGAAACTGGCTGGCATCGCCATTTTGATGCTTGGGCGGCGCAGGGGATCATTCAACCATAGAGAGATTTAGCGAAACTCAGGAGGGGCCATATTGGCCCCTCTATGCCTATTTCTCATGGTGTCTTGATGCTTCAATGAGCGCACGATAGACGGTTTTATAGAATTGGCTTACTTTATCTTCGGTAACGTATTGGAGGATAAAAGCCGCATTCCCATTCGCGGCATTGCCAAAGCTACTTATCCAAGCGATGGTAATTTCTGTAGCCAATTCGTCAAAGGTTTTACTCATAGATGCCACCTCCTTATAGAATAGATGGCATATTATTCTCCAATCGCAGGGAATTTTCCTTTGAGGTGATCCCATGGCTCGATACACAGTTGAGCTTTTCGATGCCAACGACAATCGCATAGCAATGCTAGAACCCATATCTCCCGAGTACCGCCGGCGAGCCAACCAAGCCACCGGCTTTTCTTTTGGGGTCCTTGCTGACGATGAGTCTGTTGGCGACCTCCAGGCGGCGCGGCACTGCATCCTCTACCGGGACGGAGTGGAGAAGGCGGCCGGTTATATCACGGCCAGGGATTTCACCGCGAACCCCTACCGTATTGAGTGCATTACCAATGAGGCCCTCTTGCGTCGGATCATCGTACCTCGTGCCTGGAAGCGGTGGAACGGGATGGACCTGGCCGACGCGGTACGGGATCTGCTGCTTGGATTCAAGACCCAGGTGGCGAACACGGCCAGCGACTGGAACGCCGCTATCGAGAAGTGGAACGTCGACCTAACGACCTGGCCGGGGAAGGTGGTCCTCGCGAAAGACGCTAATGGGGCTTACTACCCGCATGGCTACATTACCGTCCAGTTCGACTTTGGGGCCATTACGCGGTATGATCTCCTTCGCTGGGCCGAAGACGTAGGCGAGGCCGTCCGAATCCGGGCACAATTCCGGACCTCGCCGGACGGCGTAACCTGGAGCGCATGGAGTCCCGAGCTGGCTTCGGTATTCCCGGCTGAGGATGGCGTGGCCCTAACCGGGAATGACCGGTTCATTCAGGTAAAATTACACCTTTACACTGATGATACGACGAGCAAAGATCCAAACGGCGTTCCCACAGGCTACACCCCGATTCTGAACGGTGTTGAAGTGATAGCCCGGGTGCCGGGGCCGGTGAGCGAGGGAAGTATTCCGACCTCGACAGGGGTGACGTTGCAGGGCTATACATTTAATCGCGAGAACGCCCTCCGTATTCTGCAAACCTGGTGCGAGGAATATGGCTACGAGTTCGCTGTAGACGGGGCTAAGCGGCTGCATTTCGCCCAGACCCTGGGGAGCGTGAAGAACGTGGTGCTCCGCCGAACCAGCACCATGGACATTCAGCGGCTCCAGGATAATGCTGACGAGCTGGAGAACGTTGTGCTATGCCTGGGTGCGGGGGAGGGCCCTGCGCAGTTGCAGACGGTCCTCACGGATGCCGATAGTGTAGCCGCATTCGGCGAGCATCCCGGCGTCCTCGAGGACTCGCAGGCCGATACCATGGATAAGCTCATCGCCGCCGGTAATAAGTATCTTCAGGAGCACGCTTGGCCGAAGGAGGAATTCGTGGCGTCTCGCGTCCCGGTATGGGAGCTGGAGGACTTTGGGATCTATGACACGGTAACTGTAGTGGATCCTCTCCGTGGGATAGTCACCACGGCCCGGATTCTCGACGAGGAGCGCAAGTGTGATACGTCGGGCGAGGACGTGACCCTTGGGTTGAATACAACCCTTGACAACATCATCGAGCGGATCGTCAAGGGCCGAATCCCTAAACCGGGCTCAAGTGGAATCCCGCCGGCAGCTCCTGTGGATGTGCGGGCCACTGGAGGGTATACCTACATCCTGGTCACTTGGCGTGGGGAGGGTGACTATTTCATCGTCGAACACTCGACGGATGGAGCCACGTGGAATGTACTGGACAGGCCGACGAGCACGAGCTACTTGCATTCCCAGTTGGCCGTAGGGACTACACATTACTATCGGGTTTATGCGGTGAAGGGCAGGATGATGAGTGCTCCGAGCGCGGTGGTGTCAGCGACGGTCTCGAATGTGCCGCCAGGGGATCTTGATCTCCTGCCACCAGCTACACCGACAGGACTTAACCTTGCATCAGATACCGTTATTACCACCGCGAATATCATCATCGTCCGGGTGATCGCCTCCTGGAACGCCAATACCGAGGAAGACTTGAAGGAGTATTACCTGCGGCGCTCGGAGGATCAGATCAACTGGAGCATTGTCGCTGCTGTCCCAGCAGGCACAACCTCATATGTGGATACCCAGGGCCTCAAAGATCACACGCGCTACTACTATCAAATAGCCGCTGCCGATAAAACTGGGAATATGAGTCCCTGGTCCGGATCCGTATATGTCGATACTACCCCGGACGCGACGCCGCCCAACATTCCGAGCAACCCGCCCACAGTGCTCATTGGGAAGAAGCTCCTAAGCGTGGTGCTGCCAGGATCTGATGACCTGGACCTCGCTGTGTATAAAATTCAGCGTAGGGAGGCGCCAGCTGAATGGGATGCGGCCAATGGTGTCTGGAAGGTGCCAACTAACCCGGCCTGGGGTGCATGGGCTGATGTTCCTGGTGGTCTGGTCCGGGCCGAGACGTGGCAGGACGTGAATGTCGAATATAGTAAGTGCTATAGTTACCGATACTGCGCCATAGATACCAGCATGAATCCAAGCCAGTGGTCCGATCCTAGCCCAGGGGCCGTCCCCAGTCAGACAGGCGAGCAGGATTTGGCTGTGCGGTCTATCCACGCCCAGATGTATTATGAGATCCGGAATGTTATGCCCTACAATTACCTGGATTCTCTGGATTCCTCAAAACCCTTTGAGTGTGATTTTTACATACCGTCCGAGACTACGGGGATAGTGAGTATTAAGCTATCTGCTCGTGGATTGAGATATAGAGCATATTCCAAGGCCGCTCTTCTTTTTGAGATTTTCGGTTCGCCAACTAGTTCTGTCGGAGACCATTCGCATGGGGTAGATTCATTGATGGGTACTACCCTCACTACCTCTGCGGCTGGGGCAGTAAGCGCGCATACTCATAGCTTCGAGGACACCATACCTAGCTCATCGACTGGTAGCGCAGGAAGCCATAGCCATGGAGTGACATATAATTTTTACGCCTATACGTCTTATGGCGGAGATCCCAGCCACTACCATGGGTATGATCGAGCCAACGGGACCAGTTCAGCTGGCGACCATTATCATGGCATTTCTACCACGACGACCAGCAAGAGCACCGGTTCAGCTGGTGCTATATCGGCACATTCGCATACTGTCACGGTTGGGATTCAGTCCGCAGGTGCACATAACCACACAATTAATCTTAGCCATGGCCATGGGCTGGAGTTTGGGATATACGAGGATACGACGCCAGCTGGCGTTAAGCTTTACTGCGACAATGGTGCCGGCTATGATGCGGGGCAGAGCCTTGCGGCTGCTCCGGATACTACTACGCCATATACTCTCTGCACCGAACTTGATCTAACGAGTAAATTCACCGGGACCGGATGGAAGCGCATAAAATTCACAAGCACGCGGTTGGGGAGAATCGCAGCGGTGCTCATAGTGAAAGTAGATGTATCAGCATAAAGGGAGGGGCACTATGATGGCAGAAGATAATGTCGGATACATCAGAATCTCGATAGATGGAAAGACGGAAATTCAAGGGCTAACGCTGGATATGGCCCTGGAATTGGTCCATCATGAATATCTCTATCTTGAAGAGCTCTATCGACATCAGATCCGGCAAAGGATAGCAGGAGATCAAACAAGAGAGGAGAATAATTCCAAAAGAAAGGAGGGCAACTCATGAAAAGTTCTATCATTGCGATAATCGTTTTGGTTCTGTGTCTCACGATGGCTATGCCGGCATGGGCTGGAGAAGGCCAATTTTTCTATGGCCTTGGCGAGCGCCATCCTATGGAAGTAGAGATGGACTGGGCCTGTTTCTCATTCTTGCTGTTCGGGGATAACCATACAATTCCATCTCCAGGACCGGATATATCCATTCAACCTATAGATGTAAGCCAGTGGGCGACCGAGTTGGCATACCGGCATGGTATTGGAGTATTAGGGATAGAGGCTGGGGTTCGAAACATAAGCCACAAGCAAACGGGAGTAATAAAGCAATGGGATGAAGAAAAGGGAGAATGGGCTCTGGTCACAGTTACGATCAAAGACGAAAGTTATATACGGCCTTTTGGGGCTCTTGAGATTGCTTCAGGATTTGGGCAGTTTGAGCTCAAAGGCCGAGCCGGGATATCACAGGATGGAGCTGACTTCAAAGGCAGCTTGGGATGGCGGATTACGGACCATGCCACAATCACAGCGGGCTATAGATATTGGCCGATGGATGCATGGTACCAGGGGCCTTTCGTAGGATTTAGTGCTACCTGGTAGATGCGAGTACAAACGATATAATAGCAAATTTAGCCGCCTCCGGGCGGCTTCTTTATGTACTCGATGTACTCGGGAAAGGGGCGGTGTCATATGGAAGAAGCCATCAAGCCTCTTAAGGATCGCGTGGATCGGCTGGAAAAACGACAGGACATGGTTGAGGAAAGAGTTGGCCGTCTGGAGCAAAGCCAGGCGGCCAATGTCGTCGAGATCGGAAGTATAAAAAGCGATATCGAGGAAATCAAGGAAGGCCAAAAGTGGGCAACGCGATATACGCTAGGAACACTCATAACCGTGATCTTGGCGATCTTAGGGTTTTGGCTGAAATTTATTGCCCATTGAATGGGGTGATTAAATGACCGGTAGAGAAAGGTTTAACAAGATTGTCGAGACCGTACTCGCTCACGAGGGAGGTTATGTAAACGATCCGGTCGATCCTGGAAAAGAGACCCGGTATGGGATCTCGAAAAGGTCATACCCTCACCTGGACATTCAGGGCCTGACAATCGATCAGGCGAAGGATATCTACTACCGCGACTGGTGGCTTCGGCTCCGGCTGAATGAGATCCAGGATGACCGGGTAGCGGGGAAGGTGCTTGATACCTGCGTCAATGTCGGGGCCCGCACTGGCATCCGTCTGCTCCAGCTGGCGCTACACACGGCGGGGCAGCGGCATGTAGTCGTTGACGGGATAATGGGCCCGCAGACCATCCAGGCAGTAAATCAGGCGAACCCGGAGTTGGTCTTGGGGGCGCTGCGGTGCGAGCAGGCTAACCATTACAGGACGTTAATCAAACGAAATCCGAAATTGGCCCGCTTTGAACGGGGCTGGATGACCAGGGCTTACTCATGAGGAGGAGAGAAGCATGGAGGCATTAAAATTGACTGCTACTGACACGTATTTAATAGCCGGCATAATAGCTATCTCAGAGATCGTAAAAAGGGCCCTGGGCCCCAGAGTGCCACGTAGATTGGTTCCCCTGATCCCTGTCCTGGTGACGCTGGTGGCTGGCATCGCCGTAGTGGTCATTACTGAGGCGTGGATATCACCAGGGCTGTTTGTAGCCAAGGTTCTCAGCTGGGCGACCATGGCCATGGGGGCATATAGCCTGACCAAAACTACGGTGCTCGGCAAGACCGGCACGAAATGAGGTGACAACATGATAACTTGGTTTCGGAAATCATGGCGGTGGCTCCTGGGCCTCTTGGCGGCCGTAGGAGCCATTTGGCTGGGCTGGAATAATCAGTCCAGACGCGTCGTAAAAGAGGCCCAGAAGGCAAAATCTGAGGCGGACAAGCTGGAGGTAGACAGTGCGGTCGAGGCGGAGAGACAGCGGCAGCGTCTCCGGGAGGCGGCGGCGAATGCCGCCAAGGTCGAGGGGCTGGATAAACGATTAGAGAGACTGAAAAAGAAGCATGGAATGCTGCCATTCGTCTTAATTGGACTGTTATTCCTAAGTCTATGCGGCCCAGTTAGGGCTGAGGAACCTTCCTTGCCCACAGACTATGCTTCCCTCGCTAAACTCTATTTCGCGGCCCTTGATAAGATCACGGAGCTTAAAGCCGATCTCGAGGAGGCTATCTCTATCGCCGACGGTTACAAACAAGCGTATGAGACCGAGAAGCGGCTCCGGGAGGAAACTGAGGCCGCCGTCACCCGGGGACTGGAGAGGGAGAGGCAGCTACAGGATGTAATCAACAAGCAGCACGAGATTATTCTGAAACTCAGTGGCGGGAAAAATCTCGGAGTGGTTGTCGGCGGGATCGTGCAGCCCGGCGATACGCCTGGGACAATTCGCCCAGGGGCCCTCATTGCTCTGCAAATAGGATTCTAATACTGTCCGGGCTTCGGCCCGGGCTTTTTAATTGAGAGGTGCGGTTCCGGTTCTAGAAGGGTAAGGGCACCGGTGCCGAATCGGTGCCCAAATCTATACGATGAGGCCAAATTGTACCCCAAAAGGCACTAAGAAAAGACCAGAAAATCGTATGAAATCTGAACCTACCAGATTCAACCAAACTCCACAGGAATACTCTTTCGCATTCGTAATGCGCAGGTTATGGGTTCAAGTCCCATTGTCGGCTCCAATTATTTCAAAGAGTTGAAGGAACCAAGAGTGCAGTACAGAGCTTATTGACAGTAATGCTACAGGAACGTCTTATAATCGGGATTGATCTGCTTCTGTTCCCATATATTCCTAACCTTAGAAATGAGGTTTCGTATTTCAAAATATTATAATGTATATAAAATATTATAGAAAATCATAGAAACTGCCGGAGCTACTCCGACAGCGAACAGAATCAGTCTTGTTTCTTAATATGGACGGGGACTTCCCGGCGGGAGACTTTAAAATCTGATGGCTTCCGCTCTGATATTATTCCCTCGAACACCTTCACCATCTCTGAATCGAACTGCGAGCCAGCACCCCTCATGATTTCCTCAAGAGCCTCTTTCTCGCTGACCGCCTTCCTATGTGGGCGCCCATGAGTCATAACGTCATAAGCATCGATAATCGCAATTCTCGGGAAAATAATATGGGCCAGATTAATCTCTTTCCAGGTGAGTGGGCTAAAATAAGCTCCAGTTGGGCCGAAGACAATATTAGTACTACATTTCGAATCAAGTGTTAGATCGTATCACGCTTACAATGTACCCCTTCGTCCGGAAAAGAGGAAAAGAGACATGAAGAATGACTATACGAAGGATAATTATGCGGAGGGAATGAAACAGAAAGTTGGGATGCGCCTGCGCGAGTTGCGCCAGGAGCAGCACCTGAAGCAAGAGGAACTCGCTCAACGGGCCCAGTGTCATCCTACTTACATAGCAAAAATTGAATCGGGCGAGCGGATCCCGAGCCTGGACGTGCTCAAGCGCCTCGCCGATGCCCTTGAGGTTCCGGCTACCAGTATAATCGGAGTCATCGATGAAATCGAGGGGGTGCCGTCCAAAAGCCGCCTGATAGATGAAGTGACACTTCTCCTTTACGACTGCAGCCCGCAGAGAATATATCTTGTGAGGGATTTCATCAGGCTCATAAAACACTATTTCCCCGAAAAGACTCAATCTTGACTCAATGTCAAATCCGCTTACCCGAAGAAGTGGACTCACGGCAGTTCCCCACCGCGAGCTGAATCCTCACGTTAATATGATCGTGCACCCGTGCAACCCGGCCTATCCTGTGGATATGGAAGAACTCGTAAGGGCAGGCGCGCACTTCGGGGTCATAATCGAACTAAACGCCCGATCATTTTCACCGCTCATGACCGGGAAGCGCGATAGCCGTGAGCTATGCATATCCTATTCCCGCCCATTGCCTCCCTTCGGGTGGAAGGATTTTGAGATCGAGAGTCGAACATTTCTTTTTGATACGCCATTTAACATTCGCCATGGTTGCGGTCCCTTCTCCTCACTATTAATAGATTATCCGGAGGTGTCAACGTAATGTCTTTCAACGACGTCCTTGCAGCACTGGGTGTAGTGCTAAATGGAATTCCACAGGGGCTCCTGGCGCTAAGCTTCGGGTTTGCCGCAATGCCCAGCGCACTGGCTTTTATCGTGGGGATGGTGGGTGTCATCGTTTTTCACTCTGTAGCGCCAATCTCCTTCCAGGCCGAGACCATCACCATTGCCGGGCGAATAGGGAAGGATATGCCAGAAAGGCTCACCGCCATCTTTCTTGAAGGCATAATCATGGCGCTGCTAGGTAGCTTTGGCCTTCTTGAGACCATAGTTCACCTTATAGGACCGCAGATAACCAACGCCATGATGGCAGGGGTTGGCATCATGCTAGCGTTCGTCGCGATCGATATGGGGATGACGGATCGCACGATAGGTGTAGTCTCGGTGACTATAGCTATCCTGGTCTGGGTGGCAACGAGAAGCCTGGTTCACACCATCGTATGGTCTGTGGTTATAAGCAGCCTGGTTGGACGTTTTGTTAAATTTGAACCCGTCCAGCATGACGAGAGTAGAGAAAGGATCAAGCTTCAGCCCCTCATATGGCGTTTTTGGGAGAATCCAACGGTAATAAGAGGGGCGCTGGCCCTGTCAATGCTCAATATCGGGGCCAACATTACATTCGGCAAATTAACAGGCCAGCTGGCCGACGCCTACGTTAATGTGGACCACCTCTCCATTTACTCCTCCCTTGCAGATATGGCGTCCTCGCTCTTCGGGGGCTCGCCCGTCGAGAGCATAATCTCGGCGACTGCCGACGCCCCGCATCCGCTGCTTGCCGGCGTCCTCATGATGGGGATTTTTGCTGTCATCCTGCTCTTGCGACTCCTGCCTAGGATCGGCCATTACGTGCCGAGGGCGAGCATCGCCGGCTTTCTTCTGGTTCTGGGCGCCATTGTCACCTTGCCCGTTAATATGCAGCTGGCGTTTAACGGGGTGGAGCTTCAGAGCCCTATGGCGGCTGTGCTGGGCCTGACGACGGTAGTGACGGCCAAGTTTGATCCATTCTCGGGCATGGTGGCAGGGCTGGTCTTAAGAGGCCTCTTTATTCTGGCGGGCCTGATGTAGCTATAAGAAGAAGCGTAGCCATAAGAAGTAATAAGATGCAACTGTAGAATAAAATCTGTGACCAGAGGCCGTAGCCGGAAGCTATGGCCAAAAACAGTAGCCTGAATCAAAGTTGACGAGGTGAAACCAAAGGAAATGCTGTATACCGGGCAGAAATACTATGATCTTGAGATATGCGGTTTGAAGCGACGGCTTCCAATAGTCAAAGTAGGCGACAATCTATGGATAGCATCCTTTGTGATGCTGGGAGACGTCCAGCTCGTCAATATATGCGCGGGAAGCCTTGCAGCCAGGCTTTCCGCATTCGACTTCGACATAATGGTAGGACCGGAAGCCAAAGTAGTCCCATTGTTGCAGGTTCTGGCCACCTTCATGGCTCACAAGAGATATATTGTCTGCCGTAAGAGCCTGAAAGCCTACATGGAAAACCCTCTTTGGGTCGAGGTGGCATCGATAACTACAAAGGGAGCCCAGCGGCTCGTGCTGGACGGTCCGGATGTGGAGCTGATACGGGGGAGACGGGTGGCCGTCGTGGATGATGTAGTATCAACGGGTGGAAGCCTGAAAGGAGTGGAAGAGCTTATCCAAAAGGCCGGCGGGGATGTAATTTGCCGGGCCTGCGTTCTCAAGGAAGGGAACGAGTATGTGGGGGACCTTATATACCTGGGGGAACTGCCGACCTTTAGTAAGTAGTAGACCATGCCGCCGCCGGGCGCCACCCACTGAGCGGCCATCACTTCACCCACTGGCCGTCCATCAGGAATGGGTCTCGGAAGCGGCCAACAAAGGCGCGGACAGAGACCTTCTTCCACTTCGCGAATATGGGCGGGACCTGGGCGATCATGGGGTATGGAGTATCGGGTATAGGGTATGGGGTATAGGGTGGCCATATCTAGCTAGGCCGCCCTCAGGCTCCTCCCTAAGGCTCCTAGCGGAAAACCCAATCCATCTCTAGCTCAAAGCCGTCAAGCAGGGGACTTACAAGCGTTGTGCCTGACGGGTAGACCTGGACAGTAGCAAGCTCCCTGCATGTCCATCTCCGGGTTCTTTGGCGCATCCGGGTCCTTCACTACTTCTTTCACAACGTCCGGTTTCACAACATCCAGGTCCTTCACCATAATCACCCCGCTCGCTCATATCCATCAAATTTCCATATTGCCATCCTTATTCTACCAGAAAGAAGACGGCCTGTCAATGAACCAAGGCCAGGCCAATGCCATGAACCAATGCAGGCCCTCCTAATATGGGCTCCCTTTCATTGATAGAACATTCGTGCATAGAACATCCGTGGGACATCTTCGGAGACTACCGTCATCTCCCGGTACCGGATTCGACCAGCGCTGTGAGTCCCGGGGGACGTGGAACGCGACAGCTATCATATAGCTTTAGTCTTAAATACACCCATGGATCATCACAATCCCCACCGCGGTTCCTATCCAAGATGACCGTGACGCGCGCACTGATATGCATCCCCTCATCCATTCTTGGCGCCAGCATCTCTGCCAGCGTTCGCCGGAGGTAGCCCAAATCCTTACTTGCGGTGGTGATGACCCGGATGGCGTTGGGATCGTACGGATTAACCGTCTCATGCAGCAAATATACTTCATCACCCACCTTGAGAGTCTTGATATTCTTCGGACGGTCGTCATATCTGGTCCCGACCACGCGTGCATAGAATTCATCTACTTTTTCATAATAGTCATAGACCTCGGTCATCCGCTCGCCAAGGAGCACTCCCCACATGAAGCCCTGCGGAACATACTTCCCACCGGGGGGATGGCTGAAGGAATGGTGATACTCATCCGCAAATGCATTGAGCAGAATATCGGATGGAACAAGCTCCTTTACCAGCTTGATCTCCTGCCGTCTCCACCTGGGAACTTCATTGAGATCACAAATCCCGGGCAGCAAGGCGCCCTGGCGCAAAAACGCGATGCCCCTCAGCATGGTACCTAGATGGTAATCATGCTCGCCGAAATCATCGAGCAGCCCCTTCGAAAGTGCCTCTTGAATGACATCCTTCATTATGCATCCCCCGCAGAATAAGACTTCGTGGAAAGACCGAGCGTATCCTGGTCATATCTCTAGCCCCTGCCGAAGGTGAGAAAGGCGCTTGACTCCGCCGTTCGGGTTCCCTTACTTCCGCGTCTCCTCGGTTAGGCTGCTTCAACACTCATCAGTATGGTACAATTATGGAACACTGCCCGGGGAAATACAAGAGGACCCTGTAAGGATGCGCCCCGCAAGGATACATTCTCTGCTTGGATGCTTCCTCTTTCTGGCCAGTCAGTAAGGAGCCCCGGCTTTCTCCTTAAGGCCTCCAGATATGCCTACGAAAGCTTCTTGATCTTGGTTTGATGGTAGAAGCCGGCATTCGAGGGAAAATATTGACAACAGAAAAGATAATATGATAAAATTATTACATTAACAACTAACAAGGAAAGTATTGATTTTTATATCTTCGCGGACGGAAGACAGATCTTCAGCCCGCTATGTTAGACCGGCAGAAAACGGGACTGAAAATGTTAATTGTTTATGTAAAGAAATGGCGATACATGTTTTTTGACCCGATTTTGACCCGATGACGAGGGGGTGACACGGTTGATTGAGTGTGGTAAAGCGTCGCGGCGGGTGGAAATACGCCGGACGAAGCGGCGGAAATTTGTGGCGACCGACGCGACTGGCCTGACGCTTGTGCCGGAATGGGTACAGCAAAGTGCATCAAGAGAGTATAGCGCAAGCTATCACGAAAGGGATGGGGCCCATGAACACATGTGATTATGAGTCAGCTTTTCCTGAAACCATCCCGGCCAGGGGTATCGAGGGTTTCAGGGTTGCCAGGTATGAGTTTGTCATTGAAGCTCTTGAGACCCTCTCCTTGCCCGATTATAAGGGCTCCACATTGAGAGGCGGGTTTGGAGCGGCATTCAGAAATGTCTCCTGTTCAGCTCGGAAAAGCGATTGCCGGACATGTGTACTCAAGCCTGCATGTCCATATGCTTATGTTTTCGAGACCGCGCCACCTGAAGGATCAGAGGTATTGAAAAAATTCGAGCATGTGCCTCATCCCTTTGTCCTGGAGCCGCCTCAAACTCGAAAACGGGAATTCGCCCCGGGTGAGGAGATTCCTTTCGGGCTGGTCCTCATCGGTCGAGGAATCGAGTTTCTCCCCTATTTTATCGTGGCCTTCCAGGAATTTGGGAGGACGGGGATCGGGCGGGGTCGAGGAAGATTTCGACTGGCACGGATTTATTCTACTATAGGAAGGAGCCTCAATAGCCTTGCCAGCCCGCCACTGGCGGCTGCCGTGGATGACCGCGATGAATCCGGCAGCTTATCGTCGACCACTATTGAGAGGCGCCTCGATGCAGCCCACGGCCCGCTCATATTCGACGGCCAGGAGAACAAGGTCTATACCCGTGATACAGTCATTAGCTGGGACGACATCCAGGAGACCGCAACCGCGCTCCTGACACATATCTCCGGAGATACCGGACGACAGCTGGCCCACGGTGATCCTACTATTTCCAATAGCGGCCCCCATGTAATGGCCCCCCGCGTAATGGTTGTATTTCAGACCATGACACGTCTGAAGTTCCAGGGGGGGTTCGAGGATCGCCCGGAGTTTCATATCTTGGTCCGCAGCTTGCTCCGGCGGATCTCATCACTTCTCTACTTCCATCACGAGACCAGGCTGGACATAGACTTTCGCGGATTTATCTCCCGCGCGGAGGGGGTCCACCTGGTAGCACATGACACGCACTGGGTTGACTGGGAGAGGTACTCAAGCAGGCAGGATGCCCGGATGAAACTAGGCGGGATTGTCGGTACTGCGGTTTATGAGTTCAAGGATATGGGCTCCGTGGTACTCTTCCTACCGTGGCTTGTTCTCGGGCAGTATGTTCACGCGGGGAAGGGAGCGACTTTCGGACTTGGTCAACTCGCCGTTATGTCCCATTCTCCACAGGCAGCCAATGGCTAAATCCAGCCATCATCGCCGGGCAGCGACATTTATCGTGTGTCGCGACATGGTGATATCATCAATAGTGATATCACCAGGGGAAAGAATACAGGGGGAGATCGCCGATGCCCACAAATACCATAAACATATGCGTAACCAACACTGCGCCAAAACCCGCGGAGCGCATCCCGTCGAGATCTCTCGCGCTGTTCCAAGCATATGCTTCCAAGGAATACGGTCAGGCCCTATGCCCTTTCGAGCATCAAGCCTCGGTGTTTGAACGTATAGAGAAGGACCAGGAAGTTCGCCTCATCGCCGGGACCGCCTCGGGGAAGACTCTGGCCGTCGCTGTGCCTCTTTTCGCCAAGCTCAAGGCTAGCGAGATTCGCCACGCGCTTTTCATGTATCCGACGGTCGCCCTGCTTGAAGACCAGCGGCGCGTCATGGATAGCCTCGCGGAAATATCAGGGCTAGAAGCTGGCGAGCTGCGCGGCGGCATGAGCCGCTCCCGGTTGATAGCGGCACTTATCAAACCAGTGATCCTGGCGACACCTGACGAGATATACTGGTTCTTTCGGAGGAATATCAAGTATAGCGGCTTGCTCATATATGGCCTGTGCCAGGTCGACGAGTTCGTCCTGGATGAGGCTCACCTCTTCAACGGGCTAATGTTGAGGAATTTTGAGCATCTATGGAAGCGCATAAGGTTCCTGGCGGGTAACCTAGGTAAATCGCCGAGGTTGCATATTCTTACAGCAACTCCCACAGAAGGTCTAGAGCGGCTCAACGACGCACATCCCATCGTAGGAAAGTCAAAATGCGGTGATGTGCAGGTTGAATTCCGTGTGAGCGGTCGCCGTGAACGTGCGCAAGATTTGGCGCATACGGTCGACGAGGCGCTCGTGGAGGGCGGGAAGAAAGTGCTCGTCGTGTGCAACTCTGCTCGCACAGCACACCAATTGTTTGAGAAGTATAAGGTCGAAGACACCGCCGCGATACCGGTTCAACACAAGCTGAGGTTTGGAAAGCTTCCTCTCGGTGCTCTCAGCGCATGGCTGGACAGGATCGGCGCTGACAGACAGCTCATGAATGAGCTGGGCCAGCGGCTATTTAAAGAGGAGGATGTGGTTCTCGCGGATGTCCCTGGCGGAACACACCTGGAAGTCCCGCTCCAGGATCTGGTTGCGCACGCTATGGAGGCACTAGAACGGCAGTGTTGGCGCATCAAGAGGGCACTTTGGGAACGTGCCCAGCGCCCGGGTGAGACCTGCGAGTCCCTGCTGAACAACCGTCCTTTGCCTTGTCGCATAATCGCCGTAGTACGTAGAGAGCTGGAAGCCGCAACAGACATCAAGGAACAGCAGACCATCATAGACCAGTGGCTTGCTGACACCGGAGATAAGATAAGCGGCATTCAGCAGGATCCCATTCACTGCGAGGCGCCTGAGTTCAAAGAATTGGGGGATGCATTTGTATCCGTAGGTATCGATAAAAACCTGGCATTTCTCATGGTAAAACGATTGGTTCTTGAAATGAAAGCTGACCCAGCGCAAGTCCCTGTGCGTGGCATGAGCCACCGCCCCGTATATTTGCGCTGGCTTGATCAAGCGGTAGGGACCGAAGCCGCAGAGGCAATACGGCGTGCCGCCGCACAAGGTCTGCAATCGGGTGAACTTGATGTAGAATGCCGGCACATCGGGGTATGGAAAGATGCAGGCATCCCCGTCATCGTTTATTCAGGTAGTATGGCGAAGCAGGCGCGCACGGGCCTGATAGATGTATTCAGGGATCTGGAGCAGGCGGTGTTGATATCTACGTCAGCCGTCGAAGTGGGCGTTGACTTTTATGCAGATACGCTCATCACTGAGGAATGTGAGAGTAGCTCTTTCCTCCAGCGCTTCGGGCGAGTTGGACGGCATGAAGATGCCAGCAAGGTGATCACGCTGGTGGATGGTGATTCATATTCCATCCTCAGCCCTCTTGACGGGACAAGTATGGATAGAGAAAGATTCTCCTCTAAGATCAGAGAAGTTTTCCCCCAACGAAACTACACGGATGGTTCGCAGCTTCTTGACGCAAGCCACTACCTTGTCAATGAGCAGCTGGGGCGGACCGGCCGGAGGCTTAATGAAATGGCAGAATTCTTGAAGGTCAGGCCAATTGCCGAAAAGGTGCGCGCAGCAGACATTGAGCTCAGTTTTGGGCTACGAGGCACTATGCCACAGATTGCGCTCCGAGATGGGGTCGCCAAGGACGCGTTTTATCTACTCCGCTACATAAACGATGAAGATCTCCGTCCTTCTGATTCGCCATTTTTGGCGGCGCGGGCAAAGACCTGGTTTACTTCATTGATTTTCAAGCCGGCGTCGTCTGATATATTAGTGGACCTGGAAGAGACTCTTAAGGCGAGTAAGTATCTTTTCGTATTGGAAGGGTCCAATGTTTGCGTTCTCTCACAACCCGCAGTGGGCTGGACTTATCTGGAGAAAATGCTCGCGTACTTTGGCCGGGTCGGCGCTTGGAACAAGACACATCCCGGCAACTTCATGCTCCTTTATGGCGATGTTTATCTATCCCGCGTCGACCGTGAAATACAGGATCTTATGCCAGTGCGGAACAGCGATCAGGACCCGGTATTCATTCCGAATCAAACTTACCTCTTCTTATTTGGCTGGACCAATGCGGACGAGACGCGCCGTCTTCTAGAGGAAACGAGAGTGGCAGATTGGGAGGAATTGTATTACGATTGGAACCAACTCAAATACGCCTCGGGGGCCGGCATGCCAGGAGGCATGGTCATCCTGGAAAACGCCACAGGTGCATGCTTTGCCGCATACAGGGAGTTGGTGAATCATGTTGGTCGAAAAGTTTAAGGGTATGCTGGGCAAGTCGGCGCATGGAGGCCAAACACTCTATGATCATTCCATGGCTTCCGCGAGGATCGCATGCCGGGTGCTTACCGACAGCCGATTTGCGCCCGATTGGTTCCCAAGCCAGAAACGCGACCAGATCCTGTTCGCGATATTCATGCACGATGTGGGTAAACTCGACCCTGCATTCGGGGCTATGTTGGAGGCTGCCCGAAGCGGGCAACCGTTACCCTCAAAGCGAGTAAAGCATGAAGCGAGTACCCTCGACTTTGAATCGCTGATCATCGAAACGGAAGAGGAAGTGAAAGACCATCTGCGCGCTATTTTTGGGTACCGTTTCACGTCGACGATTGACCTCAACGAGGTGTTTGCATTCGCGGTCACACACCACGGATTATTCTATATCTCCTTCGAGAAGCGGGACGATCAAATAGTCCGACGTATCCGTCGCGAATGGACGGTGTTCAACTATGGCGAAGTGGCCCGCATTACATTGGCGGACCTACTTTTCGACTATCACCCAATGGGCGGTCTGGTGATGATTTCGGATCTGCTTGCCTCCTTTTGCCATGAGCGACAGATTGACGATGCCGATGAAATCATCAATAAGGCTCATTCTCTGAGGGAATTGGTGGATCTCTTGCTCCGGGAAGGAGCGGATCAGGTGGTTGAGCGCAGCATTCAGGAGTATGAACCACGCACCGGAGGCCTGCATGATATACTCACTTTATTAGCGGGAGGGCTAACATAATGGACGATATTGGCGATATTATCCTGAGTCAGGCGGAAAATGCTGTCAAGAAGTTGGGAGTAAGAGATATCGTTTCACCTGAAGAGGTTGCCCGCAGCATAACCA
Organism: Bacillota bacterium; assembly: GCA_013178415.1. Taxonomy (NCBI): domain Bacteria; kingdom Bacillati; phylum Bacillota; species Bacillota bacterium. Next base: position 76,814 of record JABLXA010000012.1, read on the forward strand.
GTCGGTCCACATATTGGGAGAAGCCCATGCCGACCGGCGAGCGTTTGCTGTTTATCCGGCTCTTCTCAGGTGTCGTCCAACGAGAGGAGACTTTCCTCGGGAATATTCTCTTTAATGCATTCTTGAGTAAGGCGTTTCTGCGGGCGGTCTCGGAGAGAAATCTGGGCCACATGGAGCTGGTGGCAAACGACCTCGAGAATTACTACTTCCTGGCGCGCACCACAGGCGGCATAGAAGAGCTTGCAGGCGCGCTGCGCGCCGAGGTAGAGCGCAGCTTGCCGGATCTATTCTTCGGCGCCCCCAGCGAGTCGCAGGGGATCTATGGAGACCTGGGCCGCATGTTTACTTTTCGTAAGAGCGACTTTGAGCCATTCCCTGTATATGCTATACCACATTTCCTTGCGCCTAATCTCGAAAAGGCGGTTCGCGAGCAGGTACGGAAGCTGCTGACAGGAGATCAATCCGCCAATTCTATCAGAACGATACTTGCTGCAATTGCATTTTTTTACGGTCGCACGAGCAGCGGCAGCGGTGACGCTCAAAGCTTCCCCAATTTCGCCGACCATCTTGTAAATGACGCCGGTTACGATGGGTTGCTTAAGGCGGATGAGGTAAGGCGAGCATTCAATATTCCTGAGGTTACCAAGGCCGCTATAAAGGAAAGCATCGACACTGAAAGGTATAGCAGGCAGGAATTAAGAGCCCTGCTCTCGGGGCTACTGGACTCCTTCGCGACAAGTATTGATAGTGGCTCGGGCAAATGGTTTATGGGGTTCTTACATAAGAAGGAAAAATTCATAGCCCTGCCGGCACATGATTATGTTGATTTGCTCCTTGCCGACATCCAGCTTGGATACCATCTATTTCGACGAATAACCGTCGCAAAGCGGGTACCCTGCCGGCTATGCAACATAGCAGAGGCTCTTGTCGAGGATCGGTACGTGACAATGGGCCTCAACTCATTCAAGTTCAACAACCAAAGTGTCCGACATCAGGCAGCAAAAGTATGCCCAAGGTGCGCGCTATATTCATACCTCGCTCAAAAGCTGCTGGGCACCGAGATGGTATCGGCAGGTGGCAAGCTGCCGCAGGTTCCAAAGACCTATAACCTCATTTTTCATTATGGCATGCATACCAATGATGAAATACAGCTCCTGGCCTCCCGGATCGACCAACTCTGGGATCTGATACGGCGACACCGTGACATAGAACAGATAAGACGAGAGAACGTAAGGCAGGTTCAGGCGCTGGCTGAGAAAATGGACCATGAACGAGATGCCGCGAGAAGGTCAAAGCTGGCAGAAGAGCTCGCTTCCAAGAAGTCCGATCTGGAAGTGGTGCAGGCCAACCTTGCCAATGCCGAACAAGACATAACACATAGTTTCCCATGGCTGAAGGAAATGGGCGGGTCGCTTGTTCCCGCTGAAAATTGTTTTCTCGATATAATGGCCAATCTGCAAATTTCGGAGACCAGAGTGGAAAGGCATGTGTTGGGGCTGGGAATTGACGGCTATCGAATGATACTCTTTGTGCTCCCTCAGATCCGCGCGCCACGCGATGCCAAGGAACACGATTTCGCGCAGCGCCGATTTTCCAATAGCCGTATCACCGTGACCGTGCTCCTGTCATTTCTGCGAGAGCTATGCGGCTGTGACGGTCCATTTTATTACCAGTCGCTCCCGACGCTCAGTCTCGATGCATTCCGGCGCGACACGTTCTACGTCCGAAATGAACCAATTGATATTGCGCAGGTACATGATGAATATGAGGTCGTCACCCAATTGGCCTGGAAACTTGTCCACCAGCGTGGAAGCGAGGGGTTTGTTCGAAAGGTGGTGCTTGCCGAGAGACTGCTCGAAGATCCATTAGCCACTTTTGCGGAGGTGATGCGAGATAGCCCGGTACTAGGGCAGACGAAAGGATCGTACAAACGGCTCCCGGGAAACTACCGGCAGGATTGGGGCGCATATAACATGACAGAATATGCAAAGTTCATCAACAAGCTCTGGAGACTTCAGGAGGTGAAATAAAGTGGCGATGCAGGTTGACCGCGAAGTCATTGATGACTTTTGTCCTCGGTTATTCCGATTGCTTGACAACCTGGATTTGCTCCCCCGCCGTTTATCGGCGAAACCAAATGAATTCGAGAAATATCCGCGTCTACTTTTTGGGTGCATCCAGCGGTACAACGACGTAGAGGCAGGTTTCAAGGAGTGGGAAAGCCGTATCCTCCGCGAAACCGCATATAAGGACGAGTATTATCTTGAAATCGAAGCCTTAAGGCAGTGGATGCTTGCCCATGGCGAGGCATTTGCAAAGAAGTCAAATATCCAACATCTCTCCACCAGTCTATATGCAAGATTATTCCAGTATCTTTACCCTCGCAGGGTGCTGGCTAATGCATATTGCCTAAAACATAGGGGCGAACCAGAGGTCCTAAGCAGGTTTAAGAGATTTGTTGACGCGAGAGATGGAGAGACAAGGCAAGCTGCAAAGGTAGAGTTGGAGCAGCTTCTTGACACCGATTTTCAACAATCGGTCGAGCCGGCAGTCGCGAACCTGATGACCGCATATGCCGACGATTGGAAAACAATTATCAACGATGTAAAGAGAAATGTGATGGCCGGGGCCAGGTATTACCACAAGGTACTAACCGGTGAACAGGCGCCTGTTTCATCAGAGGCGGGAGCTCAAATCGAAAACTATGAAAAGGCTGAGGAGGAATAACCATGGCAGACGAGAGAATAGACCGGTTTGCTGAGCAGCTGGTTGGCGTCGATACCCTGCTGCCGCGGGAAATCACCAAGGGGAATAAAACAACAAAAATTGCCCAGGCGATTTATACCAGACAGGTCGTGACGATTGTTGGCGTAAAGATTGCGGCGAGCCGCTTTCTCCCGGTCTCGCACGCAGGATATTCTAATGAAACTTATGTGGACAAGATTGACTTGCTGGGTAAAAAGCGCGCCGAGTTCATTGGCCGCAAGCTGAAAGGAATCGAACGGCGGGCCCATATGGCATTGTTTCGCGAGATGACGGAGGCAGAAACCGGCGCCAAATGGGGCGAATTCTTCTCTGAGAAGTTCGGCAAGGAATGCACCATCCCGGATGGTCTATGTATTGCGTGCTGGAATTGCTCCCTCTTTGGCGGCCTTGAGACCGGTAAAGGCGCGACTTTCTCGAGGGTACGCTATTTCGACACATTTTCTATTGAAGATGCCACTGAGTGCATTCAGAGCGACGAATCACCAGAGCAAATGGCAATAGGCAACACGGTAGGCGAGGACCTAAGCGTCGAGCGAGGTGAGGCGTCCTTCCATCGTTATGAGTATGTCAAGACTGGCACCCATTTCCCATTTATAACCATCATCGAAAGCCCAGCTTTACTAGATATAGCAGGTTATCTGGCTGCTGTCAAGCTCGCAGATCAGCACGGCTATGGGAAGTATTCAGCGAACCATGGAAAGTTTACTACAGATTTTATAGCCGTATCAACTGGGTACCCCCTCTTTTCGATCCTTGATATGCTTGTCTGGCTGGACGAAGGTAACCTATCCAATGTTCAAGATAGGCTCAAGTTCGAAGCTGCGATTGACAAACCAGTGACCCTATTTGGAACCGACATTGATGAATTGGGTAGCAGGCTCAATGAGGAATTTAAAGCCTACATCGCTGCATTAAGCGTTCCGCCTAGGGATAGGGAACCACGGAGAAGGGGCACCAGATGAGGTGATTGTTGATGCTCTATGCTAGAGCGCTACTGCTCCGCAACTGCGGTCGGTTTACCCATGTGAGTTCAGATTTTGGCTCGCAGTATCATACGCACATATTCGTCACGAGCGAGGCCCTGCATGCCGGTCTGACCCGAGGAGCGACATGGCGTCACACAGATAGATATGTAGACCTGACCCTCGACGCGGCCAAGGGTCTTGGGAGGGATTATTTCCACTGCGATTATGATGTAAGTCGCATGCCTGTATGGTTCACCCCTGGCCTGTTCGTAGACGAAGGCCTCCAGGTACTTGGCAAGTCACATCAAGCGGTGGATAGTCACTACTTCAATGTCGTAGACGAGGGCTATCCAAGCACCGGAGCCAATGGGCGGCCTTATTTCGTCCCGACCTATGGAACTATCGAAGGAGTACTACCGGACCACCGGTTGTTTACCTGGGCACTTTCTCCGTCCCGCACAGAACTTGAAGGATACATCCGTGGTCAGGTCTTCCTCCTGGGCAAGAAACGCACCATGTTTCAGATCGTCAGTATGGGGAATATAGTGGATGGACAACGAACGAATGAAAAATGCAATGTGCCCTACCTTGAACTTCCCCCTGCCGATTCTCAAAGGTTCGCGAGTTTCAGCGTGCTGGCCGTAACGGCCCGATATATTCTCCTCCAGGGCGAGACCCGCGATTCTGTGCCGTGCTGGAAGTTTTACGACGGTTTGCCTTTCGGGGAACTCATATTGCCAGAGTTCTATCTCAACAGCACACCGCTGCCACGAACTCTATGGGACGCGAACCGGCCCTAGGTACCGTAGATTACATTAGACCGTTGCACATGTCCGGGGGGTATTGAAGCCTATGCCAGCAGAGTCAGGATCGAGTTCCGGTCAGATTATTATCTCAGACTTCGGAGCTTTCGTCGGGAAGAAAAGCGAAAGACTGATCATCAAACAAGGTAAGGAGATTATCGAGCAGGTCCCATTCCACAACCTCCAATCTCTCATAATCAGTGGTTCCGGAATCTCCATCTCTGCTGACGTCATCCAGGAGTGTATGGAGCACGGTATCCAAATCGATTTTTTGACATTTTCGGGGAAACCCTACGCAAAGTTAACTTCACCGGGCCTGTCCGGGACCGTGATCACGCGCCGTGAACAACTCCTGGCTTATTATGAAAAGCGCGGATTAAGGCTAGCGAAGGCTTTCATCGAAGGCAAGCTCCGCAATCAGCAGGGCCTACTTCATTACTTCGCAAGATACCGGAAATCTGAAAACTGCGAGACGTTTGATGTGCTATCCAATATGGAAAACCAGATAGCCGACATGGTGAAAGAACTTGAAACCATCGACGGCAAATGTGTGGATGACGTGCGAGAGCAGCTCCTGTCCGTTGAGGGCCGTGCCGGGGCGATTTACTGGGGCGGTATTAAAAAACTACTGGCAAGTAATATCGAGTTCGAGACTCGAGAGCACCGTGGGGCCAACGACCCTTTCAATTCGTTACTCAACTATGGGTACGGTATCCTCTACTCGACCGTATGGGGAGCTATTGTGCTCGCCGGTCTCGAGCCCTTTGCCGGATTCATCCATACCGACCGCCCCGGCAAGCCCAGCCTCTGCCTGGATCTCGTCGAGGAGTTTCGCCAGCGAGTCGTGGACCGCACCGTGGTGAGTCTCGTAAATCGAGGATCGACAATCAAGTTGCAGGAAGGCCTGCTTACGGACCAGATCAGGAGAAAGCTCATCGAAAACATCCAGGAACGACTCGAGGCAAAGGAAACATATCGTGGGAAGCAGCACAAGCTGAAAACCATCATTCAGCTTCAGGCCCGCCGGATCGCCAGTTATCTTAGAGGCGAGACGGACTATAAGCCATTCATTGGACGCTGGTAGGCCTACAAAATATCTCCACCAGAGGGGGGTCAGTCCTGAACACCCTGGTGATTTACGATATCCCAAGCACAAAGATCCGCAACAAGATTGCCGAGGCGTGCATGGACTATGGCCTTGACCGGATCCAGTGGAGTGCATTCCTTGGAGACATTAATCATAATCGTCGTGAGGAACTTGAGGCCAGGCTGAAAAAAGTCCTCGGCAGACGGGCAGGAAATATCCAAATTTTTCCGGTATGTGAAAAAGACCTGGGCTTGCGCGTCATCATAGAAGTCCGAAAAGAAGACGAGAGGATTGGGGCCGACAGCAAGTCACGAAAGCGTCGGAAGTGCAAAGATAGACCTGACGAGAAACAAAAGGAAGAGTGATCACCTGCCGTGTTATCTGAGCTTGAAAGGCCCGGGCAACTTCAACTGCGCGTGACCGACGTAAAACAATTCGTCTACTGTCCGAGAGTCGTGTACTTCTCTTATCTCCTGCCAATCGAAAAGAAAGTCACCCGTAAGATGGAGTACGGTAAGGAAGAGCACATCGAGCTCGACCGGCTAGAAAAGCGGCGCACGTTCCGCGCGTACGAGCTCACGGATGACGCTGAGCGAAGATTCCATGTCAACCTAAGTTCCGAGAGGCTGGCGCTCTCAGGGGTCCTAGACATGCTCCTGGTACAGGGAAACGCCTATTACCCCGTAGAGTTCAAATATACCCGCCGTCCCCCTGAACTGAATCATAAGTACCAGCTCATGGCCTATGCAATGCTCCTGGAGGATACTGTAGGGAAGCCGGTGCGGGCAGGGTTCGTGTATGTGAGTGAGGATAGGATCGCCTACCCGATAGACTTCACGCCGAATATGCGCAAATTTGTCCGTGAGATTCTCGCCTCTATTCGGGAGATGATCAAACGCGAGCAGATGCCTCACCGAGCCCGCCAAAAAAAGAAATGCGTGGACTGTGAGTTTCGCCGGTTTTGTAACGACATTGAGTGAAACTGCGAGGTGAGATGGATGTATTTTCTGACCGATGAGGAGCGCCAGAGACTCCTCAAGGGTATTCTTCCTAAGTCAAGGTCACTTGAAATCGCCCAAGAATTGCGCGGCTGGAATTGGCATCAGCCGCCGCTCGAACCAGTGTATGATATACCTCTTGCCGTCTACGAGATCGCCGGTAAATATTGTTCCACAGGCCGGGATATCTACCTCCGGCGGATTCAGCACCTGCGTGCTGCACCAAACAAGGACATGATCATGGGCTCAGCCTTCCATGAGACTCTTGCGAGCATCCTCGTAAGGGCTAAACGTCTGATATATCTACATGGTGTAGATAATCTGCGTCAGATTCTAAAAGAGCTTCCAGAGCCTCCCCAAGGCATTGTCGAAAGACGCAAGCACGATCTCTCGACTGAGGATTGTACCGAGCTCGAACGTCGGGTCAGCACTATACATGAGTTTGAGGTTGCCCGGCTCTCTACCCGGATCCAGGATACTGTGGCAAAGCAACCTTACATCAAGGAAGATTCCCTTGTTGCCACCGCCATCCCGGTGATGATCGAGCAGAGACTTGATGGCTCTTTCCTGGGATTAAGCCAGATGCTCAGCGCGGACGCATTTGTTTTGCCTGAGCCAATGATCATGGATTTGAAATATGGTGAACCTAGACAATTCCATAAGCTTGGGACAGCCGGGTATGCACTTGTAATGGAGTCCCTTTATGAATACCCTGTCAATCTGGGATGTGTCGTTTACCTCAATTTCAATGGTGACCGTATTACGGTGTCAAAGGACATCCATATTATTGATGACGAACTTCGCCAACGGTTCATGGAGGAACGTGACCAAAAAGCACGCATGATTTATGAAGAAATTGACCCCGGCGTCGCGAAGGACTGCTACCCAGCCTGTCCATTTAGAAAGCACTGTAAATAATTGCTCATGCAGGCATTTACGTTGTGACACCCTTACCATCATTGTTGTGGAGCGCGGATGGGCTTATAATTATAAGTGGTATCGCCGCCTTCACCAGACGATAGTTAAAGGGCGGGTATCGGGGGTGGACTATGGTCCTCGCGTGGTGCGGGTTCATACGGTTTAATGGAATTGGCTGAGACTGCCGGCTCTAATGGTGTGATATCTTGTACAAATACCTGCAATTGTGGAGGAGAATCCCGCTCAAAGTAGAATATGTAAATTCAGTAGTATATCATAGTGTATTGTATGGTAATATCTGTATCAAATATGCTAAAATCCCTCTGATTTCGTACTGAATGACACTCAGCGCATCCATAGCAATATATGGAGAATGTGTCCCAATCCCTTGTGACACAAGGAGCAGGGGAGAGGTATTCAAATGTTAAAATCCCCGGGGTTTTTATCCCGAAAACCGATTTTGACATAGAGGAGACGGGCAGCTATGATTGGAAGAAGGCGAAACGCAATAATGGTGCGAGGCGCACCGAGGCACCGAGGTCGGTTGCAGTCCTTGACCCGATGACGAGGGGATTGAAATTATTATTATCGCCGAAGCATTGCACTACCTGTTAAGGGGAGTTGCAGTCCTTGACCCGATGACGAGGGGATTGAAATAGTTGAGTGTCGGAGACTATTGCGATTTTGAGATGCGTGTTGCAGTCCTTGACCCGATGACGAGGGGATTGAAATGCCGCCAACTGTGCTTTCCCAACCCCATACAGCGCCGGGTTGCAGTCCTTGACCCGATGACGAGGGGATTGAAATTACTCGGAGGTTATTCATCTGCGCCGGCATTATTACAAGTTGCAGTCCTTGACCCGATGACGAGGGGATTGAAATTTGTCAATTCTGCCCAATACCATAATATCACGGGAAACGTTGCAGTCCTTGACCCGATGACGAGGGGATTGAAATTTCCTCGTAGATGTCGGCAGTATCCTTCGGGAGGAGTTGCAGTCCTTGACCCGATGACGAGGGGATTGAAATTATCAATCGTTGCCGATAGTACGATCTCAGCATTCTGTTGCAGTCCTTGACCCGATGACGAGGGGATTGAAATAGCATGGAAGGAAGACACCCAGACCTGGATTGATGGTTGCAGTCCTTGACCCGATGACGAGGGGATTGAAATAGTCAACCTCTCCTGCAATTCCCCGGCTAATTTAACCGGTTGCAGTCCTTGACCCGATGACGAGGGGATTGAAATCGCTCCGGGCCGGATTGGATAATCTCCGGCACGATGTTGCAGTCCTTGACCCGATGACGAGGGGATTGAAATCTTTCCTAGCCCCAGTAAATAGACCAATGACTCGATGAGTTGCAGTCCTTGACCCGATGACGAGGGGATTGAAATTCTGCTGCTCCTCGATGTTGGTATGAGTGGCGCGGCTCAGTTGCAGTCCTTGACCCGATGACGAGGGGATTGAAATGCTATCAACAGGTAATGCGTGGGGAGATTCCTCATGTTGCAGTCCTTGACCCGATGACGAGGGGATTGAAATTCCCCTGCGCTGCCGAGGATATTTAAAGCTATGGCGGTTGCAGTCCTTGACCCGATGACGAGGGGATTGAAATTTTATCCTCAGCCCCAGCCAGCTAGGACCGATCAAGTGTTGCAGTCCTTGACCCGATGACGAGGGGATTGAAATTAACTCTATGTCATTGCCTCGGTAAAAAGAGATGTCCAGTTGCAGTCCTTGACCCGATGACGAGGGGATTGAAATTGCATATGGCGGTCTGTCACAATCCCAGGGCTTTCTTGGTTGCAGTCCTTGACCCGATGACGAGGGGATTGAAATAATTGGACGGAGTGACATGCAAGGCGCGATATTTCAAGTTGCAGTCCTTGACCCGATGACGAGGGGATTGAAATCGAAACGAAGCCCATCCGAAGATACGATCGCGAAAGAGTTGCAGTCCTTGACCCGATGACGAGGGGATTGAAATTCCCTGATTCTGATGGCGGCGAGATAGGAATAAGGCCGGTTGCAGTCCTTGACCCGATGACGAGGGGATTGAAATGTCCCTACAGAGGCAAGTCTGAATGGGAGATATACAACGTTGCAGTCCTTGACCCGATGACGAGGGGATTGAAATGCTTCCCGCAGCGGCACTATCAACGCCTTACGATCCTCGTTGCAGTCCTTGACCCGATGACGAGGGGATTGAAATTCCCTGATTCTGATGGCGGCGAGATAGGAATAAGGCTGGTTGCAGTCCTTGACCCGATGACGAGGGGATTGAAATATGTACTACATGGCTTTCCGATATCGCTATCCATGTTGGTTGCAGTCCTTGACCCGATGACGAGGGGATTGAAATGTAGTGTCCCGCCGCCTCACTTCTGAGCGCCGCCAAAAGTTGCAGTCCTTGACCCGATGACGAGGGGATTGAAATGCCGGAGCTTAGGGTCATTCCCCACTTCCTTGCGGTTGTTGCAGTCCTTGACCCGATGACGAGGGGATTGAAATACAACGTGGATATGTGGCGCGAGTGCCTGCGCGTTCGTTGCAGTCCTTGACCCGATGACGAGGGGATTGAAATCCTCCCCAAGGCGGTGGAGGCTGTACGAGGGCAGTTAGTTGCAGTCCTTGACCCGATGACGAGGGGATTGAAATCCTTACCCGTAGGGAGTTCGGAGCGGGATCAGCTATATGTTGCAGTCCTTGACCCGATGACGAGGGGATTGAAATTTTTCTTAGCACGCATAAGGTCTGGGATGACCGGTCATTAAGCGGCCGCTTGACGGGTCCAGTAACCATTCCATTCACCGTTATGCCAAAGAGTAGTCAAAGCGCAAAGGGTATTTGAACCTTCTATGGACCAACTCATCCCAGCCCCCTTCTGGCGCCTCGCTACCAAAATGTCATTTGCTTTCTCTACAACGCCATTTCCGTTATATTCGCGGTTTATCCTCCGTGTATTATAGTCCTTTATGGCTGGCTTCCTCGCCTCAAGATACGAGAGCAACTCCTCAAACCGCTCCGGATTCCGCGGCTCGGGCAGTAGAGTACGCAGTCTGTCTATCGACTCGTCCACTTTCC
>JABLXA010000013.1 GCA_013178415.1 Bacillota bacterium
GGGGGTTTGGGACAATGGCACAAGCTGCTACACATTTGCCTAGCATCAAGTACCTTGGCCATGCCAGCGTGAGGATCAAGACCGCTCAGAATGTAGTCATTTACATCGACCCTTTTGCCGGAGATGATTATGGCGAGCCGGCCGACCTCATATTGGTCACACATGACCATGGTGACCATAATAGGGTTGATAAGGTCACAAAGAAACCCGGTTGCAGGGTAATCACCCACCGGGAAGCCATCGAAAATGGCGTTTACCAGGCCTTTACTGTGGCAGGCGTACATATTCGGGCGGTCGCCGCATATAACCGTAATCATAAGAAAGACGCCTCGGTCGGCTACATTTTGGAGTTTGACGGCATAAAGCTCTACCACGCTGGCGACACCTCAAAGATCAAGGAAATGGCCGATCTGGCTTCGGAAAATATCACCTATGCCCTACTGCCCATGGACGGCGTATATAACATGGGCCCTGAGGAAGCAACTGAATGCGCGGAGCTGATTAAAGCCAAATATTACATTCCCATCCACACAGGTCCCAACGGCATATTCAGTGAGGCTAATATCGCCAGGTTCAAGGCTACGGGCAAGCTTGTTGTAAAACCGGGCGACACACTTGAACTCACGATCTGACATTGCTACAAGGAGAGATGGTCGTAAGGTCCCATTACCAGTTCCATTTTGTTCGTATTCAAGGTCATACATGAAGGTCGGCTTATTTACGTTCATAACGAGGAGCGTATCTGGAACGTTGTTGAATACGTAAGCCGCCGCTATCCTGAACCCTACTTCCGCTATCAGCAGGCTCTCAAGGATATCATGGCTGAGGTGGTTGGCAATGCGGGTCGATCCTGATAGGATTAGGAGCAAGATCGCCTATATCCATAATGGCATTTGGCGATTTCTACATCAAAGTAATATACAGGCCGGCAATACATTGATAAAATGCTGTATAAAAAGACCGCAGGTGGGACCCGCTGGCAGCATGATAACTCAATATCTATGGCGCTGAAGCACGTATGTGAAGAGGCGAGCATATCATGAGCGCAAAACTCGAACATGTCAGAGCGACTCCAAGCGAAACCCAGTATATAGAGGTTGAGAGAGTCTTCGGATGATTTGCTATAGATCGCCAAGTCCAGAGTTGAAAGATAATCTGGTTATGTCATCATGCGGTTGCCAGGCGCGCCGCGCAAGATCAGCTCATATTCTTAGATTTGAGCTTGGTCGTCTATAGAGGTGAGCCCGATGAGGTTCATGAGCTACAACATCAAAGCCTGCATGCGCAAGTCCCATAACCCGAAGGATCAGAGTGAAGTCCCCGGGATAATGGGTATCGCCGAGGTAATAGCCGCACAATCCCCGGATGTAGTGGCCTTGCAGGAAGTGGACCGATGGCGATTGCGCTCGGGCCGCGTTGACCAGGTTCGCCAGCTGGGCGAATCCCTGGGTTATCATTATGCATATGCGCCTGCCTTCAGCTCCCTTGAAGCCGACGGAAGAAAGGGCGAATATGGCAATGCCTTGCTTTCGAGATTGCCAATTCTGTCGTGGGATGTTGTGCGGCTATGGCACCGGAGCATTCCATTCCCAGGGGAGCCACTCTGGGTTATAGAGCCACGGTGTTGCTTTATAGCCCAATTACAATTGATTCCTTCAGGTTTGCCAGATTTACCCGTCCCATCTCAGGCTGACCTGCCCACACAAATTGATTCCTCTACTCAAGACATCCCGAATATCACAGTAATGGGACTACATCTTTCAACTACCGAGGATCAGCGCGCCCGCCAGCTAGAACATATAGCTGACCTTGTGTCTGAGCGCTGTGACTTCCCGCTCGTGCTCATGGGGGATTTCAATGCGGGGCATGAAGAACTCAATACATCTCGATTATCGGGATTGCTTACAAATATCCTCGCAGGTAATCCTATACCGACCTTTCCTGAAGGGGAGGCTGCTCAGACAGCCATTGATCACATCTTCGTGAGCCGGCAATGGGCAATCAACGCAGTATGGGTAGTCTCGGATCGGTTGGGCCGGTCTGACCATAATCCGATTGTAGCCGACCTGGAGCTAAGGGGATGAGCTATGTTCCTTGATCAATAGATTTCACATAGACATAATCAACCAGCAGGGGGGATCGATATGCCTATTGGGCAACTGCCCGATAAAATGAAAGCAGTAGTAGTGCATGGGCCTGAAGATTATCGGCTAGAGGAACGTCCCGTGCCGAAGGCGGGCCCGGGAGAAGTACTGGTCAAGGTTCTAGCTACAGGGGTTTGCGCAAGCGATGTAAAGACATATTATGGAATGCGTGTCTGGGGATCGGAAGATATCCCTCCATATATCGAGGTTCCGGTTGTTCCTGGCCATGAGTTTGTCGGAGAAGTGGTTGCCCTGGGGGAAGGATCTGAAAAATATGGCCTCGCAATCGGTGATATGGCGGTTTCCGAGCAGATTATCCCATGCTGGGAGTGCCGCTATTGCCGGCGTGGCCAATACTGGATGTGCCAGAAGCATGACATCTATGGATTCAAGCGGGGGCGCGCGGAGGGCTCGTGGGCACAATATATGAAATTCCCAGCCAATGCTATCAACTACAAGGTGCCGAAAGAGATTCATCCAGAGATCGCCGCCACTATCGAACCATTGGCATGTGCAATCCATACTGTCGAACGCGCTGATATTCAGTTGGGCGATGTAGTCGTCATCGCCGGTATGGGTCCAATTGGACTCTTCATGCTGCAGGTGGCTAGAATGAGGGGGCCGGGGCTACTGGTCGCGCTGGATTTGAAGCCACATAGGTTGGGGCTCGCGCGGCGCCTTGGGGCAGATGTGGTTATCAACCCTGCCACTGAGGATGCTGTAGAGAGGGTCCTGGATCTGACAGAAGGGTACGGATGTGATGTATATATCGAGGCAAGCGGAGCCGGCGCAGCTGTGCCACAGGGGCTGAAAATGATACGGAAGTTGGGCACTTTTGTTGAATTCAGCGTCCATGCAGGACCTGTAGCAGTAGACTGGTCCGTTATCGGGGACCTGAAGGAACTCAATATTCATGGCGCACACCTGGGACCATATGCCTATCCCAAGGCCATCAAATATCTTGAGGAAGGTAAAGTATCAGCTGATCTTATCGTCACACACAAGCTACCTTTAGAAGGCTATAAGGAGGGCATCCGGCTGGTTCATGAAGGCAATGAATCGGTCAAAACTATCCTCTTGCCACATGCCTGATAGGCCCCTCATGACGCTGGGGCAGCGCCATCAAAGGACTAGAGATGGCAGCTGCCTATTTGTAGGGTAGTTGGCCAGGATGGGCGTTGCCCGGCACCATCAAAAGAATGAAAATGGCCATCGGCTATTTTCAAAATGGTAGGGTTTTGAAGATACCTGGCAGGGGGCCGGAAAAACCAGAGCTCACCCCCTGCTTGCCCTCTCCCGGAGCCAATTGCGTTCGATGAGCACTTTGCCGGCAGTCCATATAGGTAGGCGTGGCAAGACTCTAAACCTTGGTGCAGGATTATAAAGATTTCCAAAGATGACGAAGGCCTTATATTTCCCTATCTCAATGATGCATGGGATTGTCCCTGAAAAGGATCGCGGTTTCCCCTTTCCCGTAATCTTTCTGATGATATTCCCCGCAACCACAAGCGACTGGAGGTGCGCAACTGCTCCCATCTTCGGAATCGGCACCCCTGAGGGGAGCAAGATTTCTGCTACATCTCCTATTGCGTACACATTTTCATAGCTGGTTCTCAGGTAATTAGGATCTACATGCACGAATCCACCGTCGCTCGAAAGTCTGCTTCGCCTTGCGATCGCAGGGGGACTATGGGGTGGAATGCAAACCAGAAGGTCATATTGAGCTGTTCCCTCTCTAAACCTCAAGAGACGCCGTCCGGGATCAACGCTCGTAAGGTGGCAACCTCCTGTATGTGTAATCCCAGAGTTTCGAAGGCTGCGCAGAATTCCATTTGTGGCCTGCTTCCCCTCGAATTCGAATGGCTTATATTCAGGCGTGAATACGCTTATCCGTATCTTATCTCGCTTTCCAGCCTTTCGGAAATAGCTATCCAAAAGCATAGCAGCTTCATAGGCCACCGGGGGGCACCTATAGGGTCCCGGAGGGGCCACAATAGCAACATCCCCACCCTGGAAGACCCGCAGAGCTCCCCGCAGGCTTAGCACGCCCTCCATCGTGTAGAGATTGAAGCCCGCGCCCGAATGATCAGACACGCCTCCTGGCCCCAGGCATGCTTTCAGACCAGGGATGGCCTCCAGATCATATTCGATGCCAGGGGAGAAAATGAGGAAGTCATAGGACAGCTGCCCTGATCTCGTTGAAATGGTACGCCGGTCGAGATCTAGATCGGTCGCTTCATTTAGCTCGAGGATGATCCCTCGTGATGTAACCGGTTCTATATCTCTGGTTATTGCCTCAGCAGTACGTCGGCCGTCCATCACCCATAGTAGAGAGGGCGGAAAATACTGGGTACACTCTCGTTCCACAACAATCACTTTGTGTTCGTTTCCGAGGCCTTTTTTGAGAGCGATGGCCGCAGAGAGGCCTCCAGTTCCGCCGCCGACGATAACAATGGTTGCCATAATTCTTACCCCTGGATTCCACGCTTCTTACTCTTGGATATAGTATCGTACAAATATATGTGAGACTTTCAGGTTTTTATCATCCAGGGAGGTTGACCGCGAGGCCAGCTGAGGGAAACAGAGGAACATCTTGTCGGTGGGCTCTAGCGAGGAAAATGCAAACCTAAAAAATACTGGCTGGGGAGGAGGGACTCGAACCCCCGCACTCAGATCCAGAGTAGGAAGGCATACATCCCCGCATCTCCCGCCTTATCCCCAAAGCCTTTATATATCTATATTTTTACCGTACTGTATCCCCGCTAAAATTAGCTTTTTACATTGAAAATTATCTGTCGGATTGCCATGGGATTGCCACAAGCTAGAATCCAACTTGCAGCGCGACCAACGCCCCCGGCTTGATGGTGCCCAGGGTGTCCCCTGGCTGGACGATTAGGCCGCCTATCACCCCGAGATTCTTCTTGCCCGCCAGCTTTAAGATGATGTCATGCTGCTGGTCTATGACACCCTGCAAGGTCTTGATCGTCTCCATCAACTGGCTCACAGAAGCTTCTGCGCTATCATACTGAATCTTGAGTTTCTCATAGGTGGCCTGGTATCCCTCCGCAATAGCGATAGCCTCGTCGCGCTGGGCCTTCAACTCCACGATCTGATCCAAGGCAGCGAAGTAAAGTTTCGCCAGCGCCGCATAATCTGACGGGAGCTGTGGGGCCTCGGCGCGCACCACCCCAGTGGTAATGATAGACATCGCCAGTAGAATCATTAAGGTCTTTGCTGCCCGCTTCTTCAGGTCCTCCAACCTCTTATCCAGGTCTTTCTTCTCAGTCTCGATCCCCTCGACGGCCCGTTTGCGGTTCTGCTGCCTCTCAGCCTCGACCGCCACCTTCTCTCTTCCGTCGTCGGCCTTGCGTTTGGCCCTTCCAGCATCTTGCACGGCGCGCCCGGTCTGATACCTGTTCCACCCGAGAAGTATGGCGCCGATCGCGGCCAACACACCGAAAACCCACTTAGCCGCGTTCTGTATCTTCGCCCACATTATACTGATCCCTCCCGACCAAGTTTATTTTTTGAAACACGTTCCCCCCGACATAGATAGCAAATGCCGCTATCCACCACTCAGGGTCGAATTTCCCGGCGAATAATGCCACCGTCGCTATCATAAATCCCAGGAATTTACGGCTGCCGATCTTGCTCAACCATGGCTGAGGCTTATATTCCTTCCCCATTTTCTTAACCCCTTCCATTAATAAAAAATGGCCTTCTAGTTTCGCTTAGAAAGGACCTTTACGACGTTATAGGTATAATATAGACCTGCGCGGGATTAAAACGCGCCAGAATCGATCCTGACAACGCAGGCGCGATTCTATGAGCTTGCCCGATTCATCCATCCTCTCTCGAAGACCGCTAGTTTCGGATTCCGGTCGATCAGCCGCCTGTAATGGGTCTTTTGCTCGACTCTCATTGCTTCCAGGAGCAACCCTGAGTCAGCCTCATTCACCGCCTTAATCGTCTGCGGTCCCAATATCCCATCGACAGCCACCGGTTTCCCGATCGTAGCCAGAGCGCGCTGCAATAGCTTGATGCCCGTCCGCGCCCCGACGTTTACACAGGTGTCCAGCGCCTTGGTAGCCACGGCATCATCCTGAATCTCGTCCAAGCGGAGCCTCTCCCACCAGTCACGCCGGTAGATCTCAATGGCCTCTTCTTGCGTAAGATTCCCGATATCCAGGTTAGGATAGCTCCGCTTGGAAATCCCATATTTCGTCTCGCCTCCCGGGTCTTTAGGATCGTTCACGTACCCACCTTCATGCCGTAACACTGTTTTGATTATCCGGGCGAACCTGTCCATCCAATCACCCCTTTAATAGATTGACTATCAGCAAAGCCAACGATACAATAGCCGTGCCGAGTAACCCCATGATCCAGTTTTTTATGCTATCCACCTTTTTGTCTAGGCTTCGTAGATGCCCATTTTGGGACTTCTGCCAACCTTCCAGGTTTGTAACCCGCGCTTCAACCGCAGCCACTGCCGCTTCTATGCTAGTCATGCCACAACCCCTTTCAATGAGCAGGACCGCCCGCAGGCGGTCCCCTTGTCGGGAGCTTGTCGGGAGTACGCTAACGCAGCGCCTCCTTCCCCATCGCCTCCCGTGCCATATTTGTCATACGCACCTGAATTTCATAGAGTAGCTTCTTCTTTTCCGCTGCTGGAATGCTCTTGTCTGCCAGGACACGGTTTCGCTCATCTCGATACATCTTGAGCAGATCGTTATACACCTTGAAGACTTCATGCCGTGCAATATTCTTTGGTATAGTCGCATCCTGTCCGCGTTCTAACCGCCGGTTGAATGTGTTCCACTCGCGGTCAAGCCTGGAAAGCTCCTCGTAAAACTGATCCAGACTGCGGGGGCTGGATAGGGGCCTCCCCACAAATGCCCTTGCTCCCGGTATAAGCTCCGCAGCCGTCTTTTTCTGGGTAGCTTCGCCCGCGAGCAGGTCGAGAGTCTCCAGCCCCATCATGCCCAGGCCACCGCTATACGCCCTCACCGCCGCCTCAATGCGTCGAGGCGAGATATTGAAGGCCCTCCCCAGGGCCTTTGCTGGCGCCGTCGTGTACGGGCCGTACTGCTCGGCAGACTCCAGCAGCTTCTCGCTCTCAGGGACAATCGGTGCGCCGGTCAGCAGGCTCTTGTTGGCATACTGCTCCACAATCCCGATGAACGCTGTGGGCAGTATCGACGGAGTCACCATATCCCACGCTGACTTGGCGAGATCTTTCATCGCCTCGGGGTCATGCTCGTCGAGCCATTCCAGGAACCTCTCGGTCAGGCTCCCGAACAATAACCCGGCCTCGTGCGGCTTCGGGATATATATGGCTGTGCCTTCCTCGGGATAGAAACACCAGTATTGATCCTTGCGCCATCTGGCCTCCTCCTTGTATTCCCGCTTGTCACGGTTGATGAGATATACCAGGAGGCTGATCATCATGAGGAAGGAACCGCGCGCCAAGACCTTGACCGGAGCGCGCCTGAATTCCCGCCCGAGTCTGTCAATGCCTTGTATCTGCGGGTTCAGGAACCGCCAGGCCATGTTTAATTGCCGACCTACCGTGCCCGCCCGCTGGAAGTCGAGAGAAACCTCTCTCGACGCATACGCGGCTTTGAGCTTCGCTTCCCGGCCCGTTTTACCTTCGGTATCACGCAGGTACTCAGCCATCCTGGAGACTTCATCTGATATTTCCAGGATCGTTTCGAGGAATGTCAGCGGCAACCGGACGGTCCCTACTACTTTTTCGGCGAATGTAGTTTTACCTGTCATGCGCATGGCCCGCCGCTCTAGTTCCGGCCTGGACAGGCTGACCATGGCGGCTTGCGCGCCGCCGGCAGCTTCCCATTCGACGTATTTGTCACTCTTGCCCAGGATGTTCGCCAGCGCCCTAACCGTGTCTACGGGGATTAACCACGGCTTTTGGGCATACAATACCCGAGAGCCTGTATCACGAGCTATATTCCGGGCCGCAAACTCAGGCGTGCTGAGAGCGCCTATATGGAGCAGTCTACTCGTAACGGCAAGCAGCCGCGTCACGAAGTCTGCGGCTTGCACGTCCAGACCCTGGAGTGCCTTATATAGCTCCGGATGGACCTGGTAGAAAACTGCTTCTTTCCCGCGCCGGATCACCAGGATGTTTTCTTTCTGCTCTTTGAAGCGCGCAAACCTGACCGGCTCAAATACCGTTGCTATCTTCTCCAGATCAGCCAGGTCAAGCTCGGACTCGGGCACACCCGCGTCAATGAGATCCTTCTTTAACCGCTCTAGCTCAATCCTGTTTGCTTCGATCGGAGCGGGGATTTTCTCGATGAGCCATCCTGCACCCTTGGCCTCATCCGCAATCTCTGCGAGAGCCTTGCCGACATACGCGCGTTTGGCTATGTCCATGAAGTAGAAGGTATCCCGGATGTCAGACTGTATCGGATCCCAAATCGGACGTTCGGAACCTTTATACCGCTTGATGGCCTGTGGCAAGTCCGCAAGGCGTTTCCCGCGTCCTGGCCCACCCTTGTCTCCTGCTAACACCCGGTAGAAGGGGACGTGATGCTCATTTAATTCGCGCATCTTATCTGCCATGTCGGATGATAACGCCCCGGAATCTACTAGCCAGCCGATGAGGTTGTCCTTGAACTTTTCCCGTTCCTCTGCGGCCTTGCGGAATTCTAGGCTATCCAGCTCCCTGACGATAGCCTCGGCTTCGTCCTTTGTAATGCCCAGCCCGGAAGGTTTTCCTTGCTCCTCTAGTTCGACGACACGCCGCGCCACGATGTATTCAACGAATTCATCTATTCTATCTTTGACCGGCTCCAGTATCTTCTTATAGGAGGGGCCTGCTACTTTGAGATCCGGCGTAACCATGCCATGTTCAAGCATGGCAGATGCCGCTCTCGATGAGGACCTGGCGAGCCTGGCAAGGATATACGGGTTCTTCCGTATCTCCGCGTCGAATTCGCTATGCAGTTCCTGCGGCAGCAACACCTGCATGGCTTTATACACAACATGGAGATCGTCGAAGGCCGCCTTATAGAACATCTCTTTTCGGTTAAGGAAGGTTTCTTCCTCTGGCGCCTTCTTCACGATGTGAGCGCGCATGGTTTCCCTTGCACTTTGGGACGCATATCTGCGATAGAGGGATTGGGCCTCCTTCAGCTTGCCCAGCATCTCATCGCCAACCCTGTGTTCGAATTCATCCATGAACAAGGGAGCTGCCGTCTTAGCTGCCCTGGGATCTGACAGATACAACCGGACGAAATCGGCTGCACCTTCTGTTAGCTGCACCCCTAGGCCAGCCTTTGGATACAGCTTCTCACCTAGCGGTTTCAACTCTGATTTGAATTGCTTCAGATCACTCGGTTTGATCCCCAGGATTCCCTGTATATGGTGCCCCAGTTCATGGAATGTCGCCTGGAGATCTCCTGGGGATTTGGTGCGCGCTACCTGCTCACGGCCCTTGTATTCGCCCCTCGCTTTTTTCTTGATCATGTGCCCGGTCCGCATCGGCACCAGGAATTTCCTCTCGATATAACTGATAATGCTCTGTCTGCCTACAGGGGTCCCCGCTCCTTTACCGGTAGCGGGGCGTGAAGGGGCTGAAGGAGCCGTAGGTTGGGCAGGCATCCCGTGGATTTCCTCCTCGCCCATATCCTCACCTGCAGTCTCGCCACCGCCCGTGATCTCCTCCTTTTGCCCTAATCCGAGTTCATCCGCAATGGCGGCGCTGCGCCTCTCCAGATCGGCCAGCTCTTCCTTGTGTTCAAAGCCCTTGGCAAGTTCCTTTTGCAGCTCTGACAGATTGTGTTTGGCTTTTTCCATCGCTGCGTTGAGGTCAGCAAGGTCTTTTTCCATGTTCCTGATTACATATTCGACACCTGCCAGGGTTCCTGTGGCCTGATATTCACCTTTCCCGACGATATATAGCTCATTGCCGCGCGCAGATTCGCTCCATCGGGTTACCAGATCAAACCCGGCTATCCGGCCTATTTTGCCAGGTTTCCCGTTGACAGCCTTCTGTAACGCCTCATCTGCATCTTTCCGGCTGGTATAAGTCTTGCCTTTGACCTCCATTTTGAATTTGTCCTTGGAGATATCCTCGCGGGTAGCGATGTCCGCCTCTAACGCGGAGATTTCTGTTTCCAGGGATTTGATATATGTCGGCAATCTCCGGGTTACCTGGTCCTCAGCATCGCGTCGATTCTCATAATAGTGGGATTCAAGCATCTTCAGACGGCGTATCTCAGATTGCAGCTCCATGTATTCTTTGATCTTGGGGT
The DNA here is from genome assembly GCA_013178415.1 of Bacillota bacterium. Classification (NCBI taxonomy): domain Bacteria; kingdom Bacillati; phylum Bacillota; species Bacillota bacterium. The sequence goes on from JABLXA010000013.1 coordinate 10,424, forward strand.
TGCCGGATGCAATCGCCGCCATCTGAGCGTAGCTTAGGGCTTCATCACTGATGTCTTCCATCTCACGAATGCTCGTGTCACCGCTCATAATCCGGCTGAATGATTGAGCCTTCGTCGCTATTAAATCCCACATGAATGAGTCAAATGATCCCTCTGTGGCGTAGGCGTATACCTGTACTTCTTCATTCTCATTGCCCTGGCGCAGGATGCGGCCCTCGCGCTGCTCTATGTCGCACGGCCGCCACGGAGCATCCAGATGGTGTAATGCGACTAGCCTCTTTTGGACATTTGTCCCCATGCCCATCTTTTGAGTGCTACCAATGAGTATCCTTATGGTGCCAGCATTCACGTCGTTAAATAGCTCTTGTTTGGCTGCGTCATTCTTCGCTTCCTGTATGAAGGCTATCTCCTCTTTGGGCACGCCTCTAGCGATGAGTTTATTCCGGATATCTTCATAAACATTGAGGAAGCGCGCATCGTCATCATCCGCTTGAGATTCCGCTTGAGTTTCTTGCGCCTCGGTATCTGCGGCCCCTCTGGGGGTTGACAGGTCGAGGAAGACTATTTGCGTCAATCGCTTGTCGGCAGTTTCCCGCCATATTTGCGCTATTCTATCGGCGGCTACAGCGATTTTGCTATGGGGTTCTTCCGGTAAAGATGGATCCACCAGACGCATGTCAAGAGCAGCCTTGCGACCATCACCGGTTACCTTTAGCGCATTATCTTCATCCGGTTTAACTTCCCCGCGTCGTATGGCTTCCATGCGTTCTACAAGCTTCTGAATATATGCTTTCAACCGCTCTGAAGCTGGCGCGGACAACATTTTGCGCCCCCCGCCAGCAATCTTGGGTACAGGTAGCTTCAACATTTCCTGCGTCTGGACATCCGCGAACGAGCGGAACATCATTAGTAATTCGCCTAGATTGTTAAACTTGGCGAACCTATCTGTTTGGCGGTAACCGCTTCCTGTCGGAGACATTTCCCATACAGAGATGACCTCTCCAAACGCTTTTGCCCACGCATCGAAATTGTGTATGCCCTTGGCCTTTAGCTCATCGGGTTGCAAATACCGTTGCAGGGTATACATTCCAGCCATTGAATTGGCAATTGGCGTGCCGGTCGCGAAAACTACCCCGCGTCCTCCGTTCAGTTTTTGTAGGTAGCGGACCTTCATATAAAGGTCGAAGGCTTTAGCTGACCCTTCTTTCGACCCTACTCCCTTTACCCGGTTCATGCGAGTGGTAAAGAAGAGATTCTTGAACTCATGGGCTTCATCGACAAACAGCGCATCAACTCCGAGATCCTCAAATGGCAATGCGTCTTTGTCACGTTTGATTTTGCTGAGTTTCTTTTCCATCTCTGTCTCAAGCCGCTTTTTCGCCTTCTCCAGGTTCTTCACATACCCTTTGGAGGACCGTGTTCCAGATTGGACCTCTAGTTCTATTGCCGTTTCTAACTCTCTAATCTGCTCGTTGTAAAAATCCTCAATTGCCTGGGAGGACATCGGGATCATCCCGAAACTGGAATGGGAGATGATGATCGCATCATAGTCTCCCGTCGCGATCTTACTGAGGAACTCTTTGCGATGCGCGGCATCCATATGTTTCGCGTCTGCCACGAGAATGTTCGCGGCGGGGTAAAGCTGCAAGAATTCCTCAGCCGTGCCCTGCACCCTGTTGTTTGGCACCACCATCATCGACTTCTTGCATATTCCCAGACGCCGCAACTCCATTGCACCTGCGACCATCTCAAAGGTCTTGCCAGCTCCCACTACATGCGCCAGCAGGCAGTTCCCACCCTGCAGGATACGCCATATGGCATTCTTTTGGTGAGGGCGCAGGGTAATGGCCGGATTCTGACCCGGGAGAGTCAGGTGACTGCCATCATACGTTCTCAGGCGTAGATTATTATATTGATCGTTGTATAGTTTCATAAGTCTATTGCGACGGTTTTCATCAGACCAAAGCCATCGCTCGAATTCTTCCTCGATGGCGCGCATCTTTTCACGCGCTGCTTCAGTCTCCTTGGGGTTAAAGATCCTATCGCCATCAGAGGTAGTATCGTATATCTCTGGTTTCTTGTTTTGCAGGATGCACTTTTTGATAATATCGAGACCATCCATCCGGTACGTGCCCCATTTTTGAGTAGCTTCCACCGACCGGTGAGCCCATCTCGACGTCTCTTCAACGATCCAATCGCCGGTATTCTGCATGTATCGCACTTTGAAGTTGCTATATGATGTATCGAACAGATATGCCAGGAAATCTTGCATCACATCTTCCGGTATCCAAGGCGCCCCCAGTCTCGCCTTGATTTCCGTGTGTTTTAGGTCAACAGGCTGCACCGCCTTGAGAGCCTCGACATTCTCCTTGAATGACGGGTCATTCTGCGCGGCGGCTTCTGCTGCACGCAGCTTCGCCCGAACATCGCCAGAAAGATAATCGTCCGCTGTACGCCAACCATCCTGTGGATCATGGTATATAACGCCTTTTAGCTCGCGGATCATGTCGGCTACAGTCTTTCCGGAGAGTTTTGACATACGGTCAAGGTCCACGGTGCCAGTTTCATTCAGTGATACGACGAGGGCCTCCTGCGCGGTGTCAACATGTTCAACCGGCTTATATCTCTGCAGGGTCCGTACATGAAAGACGTCCGCTTTCTCAGCGGACGCCTGCCGACCCTTGGCTTTGTTCGGCGGCCTGTAGTTCTTTTCTAGGGACATTACCAGATGGTAGTCCGGATCGTTGGCGAAGATGCTATTGTTGGCTTTATCATGGAGATAACCATATTTCTTGACGAAGTTATCGTAAAGCGTATTGAGCGCCTTCATAGATGCTTTGATCGCATTGGGTGAAGCATCTTCCGAGAGTTGGAGGCGCAAGTGGGTCCTTAGCGCGTCGCGCAATGCCATCATCCCACGCACACGTTTCTCTGCCGTATCAGATAGACCCGCTGGGACTAGCACGTTCCCTTTCTTTACATGGAGCTTGCCGCCTACGTCCACAAATGCGTCTTCCTTGACATCCCCTGGAGCCGGTATCAGTTCGCGTGGTTCCACTGCTTCCGTGGCCTTGTGGACTGGTTTTGTAATGATATTTTCCGGCAACCTGCCAAAAGCCTCGGATAATGCTGCCCCTAGATCGCGCCCATCAGATTCAAGGGCGGCCCGGCCAGGATGTAGCTTATCATCCACGATTTTCCCCAGCATCATCTCCGGATGACGCACGAAGTATTCGTTGATACGGAGAGGATCCCCATATTTGCCGCGTACACCCGAATCTACAGTTCCTTGCCATGCCTCGCCAGCAGGCGGTGTTCCCGGTTCCCTCTTTTTGAGGATCAGGATATCTGTCGTGACTTCAGTGCCAGCATTTTCTTTGAAGGCGTTGCCAGGTAATCTGATAGCACCGATAAGGTCTGCCTTCTGCGCGATCAGCTTGCGGGCAAGCCCACTCCGCCCGCTATTCATAGTTCCAGCGGTGGTGATGGTCATGACTACCCCACCAGGACGCACCTTATCGAGCGATTTGAGGATGAAGTAATCATGAATGTATAGTTTGTATTTGTTGTATTCTGGGTCATTGACAGAATAGTCGCCAAAGGGAACATTGGAGATCATTACGTCGTAATAGTCGTTCGCTAGGTTCGCTTCCTCAAACCCTTGGACGCGCACGTCGGATTGAGGGTATAGCTGTTTGGCAATACGCCCTGTGATGGAATCGAGTTCGACCGCTGTAAATCTAGACCTTGATGCCACATCTTCCGGCGCCAGCCCGATAAAATGCCCGATGCCTGCTGCGGGTTCCAGAACGCGCCCGCCCTTAAATCCCAAACGCCGTAATCCGCTCCACATGGCTTTTACGACGGTAGGCGAAGTGTAATGCGCGTTAAGAGTTGAACCTCTTGCGGCTTCATACTCCTCATTACTTAGTAGCTCGCGCAATTCCTTGTATTCATTTGCCCATTCTTCGTTGCGATCCCAACTTGTTGGTGGTTGGAATGCCCTTGATAGACCACCCCACCCAACATACTTCACCAGGACCTTCTGTTCCTCTGGCGTAGCTTGTCTGCCTTCGGATTCAAGCTGTTTGAGCAAACGAATAGCTTCTACATTGGCACGGTACTTTGTCTTGGCCCCGCCTTCACCGATACGATCCTCATTAGAGATACGATAGTTTACTCCTCGTTCTCCTCGTCTCTCAGCGGCGGTTCTAATGTCGCTGGGTTTCTGTGGCCCAGGTCCTTCTGTTCCTTCTCCTCCGGCAGGTCGATGTACTCCTGTATCGCTAGGCTCCGTGCTAGATACGGTTCCACGCCCTGCTGCGTCAGAAGGCTGCACATTTCCGCTGCGTTCTCCTGCGCCGCGTATGCCGCCTTGTAGAGTCTCCCCGCCTTCTTGAGGTCGCGGTACATTTTCGGCCTGAATTCCTTCCAATGGTCCAGCGCCCTCAGTCCTAACCCGAGGAGCTTCCGCCTGTACTCCTCCTCGGTCATCTCCTGTGGCATGCTCCTTCACCTCCGATTTGATTATAGCACTAGACGGCTCTGTGGCGGGAGATAGCTCCCTTGGTGGCACCTGTAGAGTTGGAACAGACCCCTCAGCCTGCGGCACTGGCGCTTGTTGACCTGCCAGGCTATTTGCGAATTCTATACGTTCCGGTGTACGCTTGCCATACCACATCTTCTGTTTCGGACTCCACCGGAATCCCAGATGATGGAGCTGACTAATGACGGATGCGTCCGGCTTACTCTGGAAGCGTATCTCGACCCCGTCCTTTTCCTCATTCTGAGTGACCTGAACGCCCGTTGTTCCATGAGTTGGAGCGACCGAAGCAGGTGCAACTGGGGCCTCATGCGCAGCCGGAGCGGGCGCAGGTGATGTTTCAGAAATCTCTAGTTCCCTAATCTTCCCAGACGCTTTGAGATCCTTGACATAGCTGTTCCATTCATCGGCGGAGATCGCGCCATCTACTAGTTTAAGGCGCATACGTCCGGTTTCCTCCGCATCCTGAAGCCTTACGCCTGGGACAGCCGCATTCCCAAGCAGTTGATATAGCTTTGTTTTGACTGGTGAATAGTCACCACCCTTATACGCCCTCAATTGGTCGATAAACATCTTCTCTTTCGCCGTATATGTCTCTGGTTTCACGGAAGCCTCTGTTTTGATCTCTGGAGCCTTTGCAATCTGTACCGAAGGTGATTCTGCCTCGGGTATTCTCTCAGGGGTTTGGACGGCCTCCCGGTGCATTACAGAGGCAGACGTAAAGACTGCTGGAGGCGTTTCTGCCACCGGAGCTGTAGGTGCTGCATCGCCCTTCTTGGGTTCAATGTTGGTGCCATCGAGCAGATGAATCGTGTGCGGACGGTTCTCCAGACCGGCGTAGCGTGGCGATATCGTCCCTTTGTCGAGCAGCCGCTCAATCCCTTTGTTAAGGCCATCTATGCCATTCTTATTAAGTGCCTTTTCCGCTTCTCGAATAGCCTCTTCTCGAGAAAAAGCGCCTGGTATGATGCGATATCCGGTTATCCCTTCCGAAACGAGCCATTCATCTGGACGTGTCGGATCGTGATGCACAAAAAATTCATAGCCCTCAAATCCGGGGAAATTGACTTTTTCACCCCTGACTTCGCTATATCTGCGAGTTCTCCCATCGTTATCAATCACCGCAGAGAACATCCTATCCGGGAGAACAGGTTCTTTGGGCGCTAAGGTTTTCGGCTCCGGGGCGGCAGTGGCCTCTTGAGTAGGCTCCGGAGAGACAGCAGTTACCTTAGTGGTTACGGCTGTTTCTGGGGCGTTGATTTCTCCTGCTGTTTCTTGTGGGCGACTCGCTCTTTCGACCTGCGGCACCTCTACCTTGCCCTCTGAAGCTTCCGGAACTTGCACCGAAGGTGTTTCTACCTTGGGGACTTTTACAGGGGCTTGTTCGGGTACTTTGGCCTTTTCCACCAGCTCAGGATAATCCTTCAGCACCTCGCGGGAGACGGGCTTGCCTGCGGCAAGGGCCTCCTCGACCGCACGGCGATGCGCTTTTTCCATCAAAGGCCGGAACGTTGCCGTATCAACCATGTAGCGCAAATCCGGCTCTGTATTCTCACGGGCCTGTTCAATCCACTCCTCCTGCGTCATCTGCCAGGGTTCCTTCTGACCCTCTATTTTGACCTCTGGAGTCTCCGGAATCTGTACTGAAGGTGTTTCTATCTTCGGCACTTCTACCGGGGCCTGTGTGGCCTCCTGGCGCGTTGGTAGAACCTCTGTCTTAATGGATTCTTCAGCGCCCGTTTTTACAGGAACCTCTGGGGTTTCTTGCGTTTGGGCCTCATGTGCCACTTGCGGCACTTGAGTTATCTGGGTCTCTTGCGCTCCCGGTTTTGCCGCTTCCTCTACCCGTGCCTGATGGACTTTAGGAGTGGGAATAGGGGTCTTCGAGACTAATAGACGCCCAATCTGAAATTCATTCCCGGTTACGGGATCTGCCCCTCTGATTAAACTGGGATCATTGGCGCCCGTGACCTTAAACTGCCTGCCGTCGATGTCGTAGACTATATCTCCTGGCTTGATTGATCTATCAATCTGCCGCTTCAAGACAGAACCGCGATCAAGGGTAACCTTCTTATGATCCTTGTCCTCAGCAATTAACACATTCGGATCTCTGGCATCAACGACATGATATATGTTCCGATTCGAATCTATTACAGCGTCACCCGCATTGATCCGGTCAGAGGGGGGATTAACTATTTGTGGCGCTGATAATGCCATTTCATCGGGTGTTCCAGCCTTGATTACCTCTTTGACCCTTGCTGTCCTGGGCCGTGGCACAGATTCAGGTTGCGCTGTGGGGGCCACGGGTGTTACAGGCTTAGCCGGTTCAATCTCTATCTTTGTCAGATCCTTGGTCGGGACAAGCCAGGTTTTTCTCTTGCCATCCAATGGCTTATCACTTTTCACTTTGGCGGCAGGAGCCTTATCTCCGCTGAGAGCCTCTATTGTCCCAGTCACGGTATTGCCTTTATGCTGCCAACTCACTCTATCTCCAGGCTTTAAGCCAATCGCCTGTATTGTCTGCGCGGTCTCGGCTGTCGAACTGGGAACTGTCTGCGTGCCTTTAGCCGGAACCGTTACAACGGGGGCAACCTGGACAGGGGCAACCTGAGCTGGAGCGGCCTTCTGTTTCTTGGATGGCTGGACCTGTGGAGCCTGTTGTGTTCCCTGTTGTAGCTGCTTTACGACATTGTTGGCTATTCTACGTGCCTGGAGTTCTTCAGCCACTTCGTTAGCAACGCCTGTCGCGCCCATACCCATGCCCATCAAAGCGCCGATAACCCCCGCCTCTTTCATGGCTGGATCCCACGCAACCTTCTGGCCTTGCGCCTTGCGTTGGAATACCTCTTGCGCGACTTCCTCCGCGCCCTCCTGAATGCCGGTGGTCGCGAGACGGCCTGCTCCGCGCATGATGGGATTGAGCTTGCTCAACCCAGGCACCTTTGCGAACGAAGTTAACAACTCACCTGCGTCGAGAGCGATAAGGCTCAGGTTGTATTTGAATGTCTTATCAGCGGCTTTGTCTGCTTCTTGAGGCGACATTCCGCGCTGGATCATATCATTATAGGTCCCGCCGGCCTCCATAGCGCTTTCAATCGCCCTGGACATGGCGCCACCAGCGACAGAACCTATAATCTCTGATGTAACTGCGCCAGCTCCAGCGGCTGCCGCCGCTTTTGTGCCTAGTTTCATGCCTCCGATACCAACCGGCAGGAGAGCAAGCATAAAGGGTATTGACCTTGCGACTGGGCCGGTATAGAAACTGGGATCGAGGAGATCTCGCCAAGTGAAGTCCTTTATCTGCGGCTTGCCGACCTTCTGAATCTCTGCTCCAACAGAGATAAGCGTATCACCTAACTGCTTAGCGCCGAGCCACTTGGCTGCACCACCAGCAGATGCGGCAACATCGCCTACGCCTGCTGTGATACTCCGTAATATTTCAGTGAGTGGTGGTTCAGCCGGCGCGTTTGCCACCTGGGGCATTCCCTGGTAAAAACTCGGTGAACGTGGGGCTGAACTTTGCACGGAGAATGACATTGGCGTAGGTTGCGGTATCGTGGAGGCGGCATATGGAGTGGCATTCACCCTTGGGACCGATGGGGCTGGCGAAGCCGCCTGCATACGATTGATGCCGCCCATAATTGCGGCTAGATACGGATGATGCGCAGCAAAGCCAGGGTCTATACCCTGGCCCTGCCATTGTTGTTCATATTGGGCCTGTAGAAGGTCCAGCAATTCATCTACAGAGTCCTTCTTCTTTTTGTCTTTGTCCTTCTTTTGGTTCTGCTGAAATAGCAGATCTATAGAAGAGGGCATTGCCGCACCTCCTATTTCTTCTTCTTGCTAAATAGGCTAGTCACCCAGTTTATAATCTTGGATACCGTGCCCTCTTGGTTCTGATTACTCAGCGCTTCCGTTATCGCCTCCGGCGTCGTGCCATATTCCTTCGCAACCTGCGCACGTATCGCTTCCCCTCTAGGCGTTAACCATATAGAACGAGCCTGGGCAACATCCCCATTTGCGCGCGCCAGTATGTCAGCAGCCGCTTTCATCGCCCCGGATCTCACTGGGTCATCTTTAGTGTGGATAGTAGCTTTCGGGGAAACCCATTCGGGTGGGGTCTTGCCTTGCATCGCTGCCGCTATATTCTGAGCGACGTTAGCCGAGAATACCTCTGGGTCAGGGATTTCTTCGCCTTTGCTTTTCATATATAATTGGACCTTTGGGTCACCGTATTGCGCATTCCATATTTTCAGTCCAAAGTCCATAAGCTCCTTCATGTTTATTGGCTGCCCGGAGCTTACCTTGGTCTGGAGGTTTTTCAATGTTTGGGCGGCAATTTTGGCATTGTTCTCGGCTTCTTGCACTCTAGCGTCCTTCGTCTTCATGCTGACATACGCTTCGTCAAAGGAGATTTTCGCCTTATTAGCCGTTATCGCAGCTTCATTCTTCAAATTCTCTGGGAGGAACTTGAGAATCAGATCTTGCTCCGTCGCTTTCCCTTCCGCGATCCTGGTATTGGCAGCTTGTTCGCGAATCCTAAGCCCCTTGGTAGCCTCCGCGACCTCGGCTTCTGCCGCCGAGATCTTTGCCCCACTTTTGGCTTTCTCGGACTCGGCCCTTAGTTGGTCTATGAGATCTTGCATAGTGGTTACGGCTACTTGAGCGTTAACCCCTGCTGTGGTGGCATTGGCCGCGGCAGTGTCTGCTTCTGCCCCTGCAGTCCTAATGACGTCATCCTTGGTGGCCTCATCAATGTCTGCCTTCACGTTTGCACTTCTTGCCCCAGCCTCTTTGGTCGCCACCTCAAGGTCAATCGCACCCGGCTGGTGCCCATGCGCTATCAGCCAATCGTCTACATATTTCCTGATATACGTGTCATATGCCGTTGCGTCGTTACTTAAATCAAGACCCTTTTTCTGTGCCTCTTTGATCGCAATATCAAGGTCGATCGCTCCTGGAGCATAGCCTTTATCTTCCAGCCATTTGTCTATCTTTTTTTGCTGTTCGAAAGCGTAACTTTTGGTCTGGTTATCTAGCTCTTTCCCTGCTACCTCCAGCTCAGCCCCCTTAATTCTTGCGCCTTCAGTGGCGTTCGCAACCCTCGCGTCTGACCCAGCGATCTCTGCGTTGGCTTTTGCCGTTGCCGTCTCGTAGGGGGCCAGTTCCTTGGAGTGCTCCAGATTAAACAATATAGTGTCAAGTTCTGCCTTCAGCCTCGGTTCGCGGGTTTGGTTCTCGATAATCGCCGCCTTCACATCTTCCCATGCCTTCTGGACCTCAAGCGGTCCTAGCTCTTTGGCATGCTCCAAATTGTATTTCAGTGATGCAAGGTTTGTACGAAGTGTATCGTCGAGATATTTGTTCTCTGTGATCAGACGATTCAGTTCTTGAACCGCTGATAGATTCGCGATCCTCTTGCCCTCAGTTTCTAGCTTAGCCCCCTCAATTCTTGCCTTTTCGGTGGCCTCCGCAACCCTCGCGTCTGACCCAGCGATCTCTGCGTTGGCTTTTGCCGTTGCCGTTTCAGATGGAGCTAGCTCTTTGGCGTGTTCAAGATTAAATGTCCCTGTGTCAAGTTGCAGCTTAAGCTGCGGTTCAAGGTATTTGCCTCGCGTGAGTAGTTGATTAAGCTCTTCCGCCGCAGTTTTATTGGCGGTCTGCTTCCCTTCAACATCTAGCGCGATCCCATTAGGTCCTAACCCCAGTTTGTCATAATAATCTTGCATGCTCTTTTTAAGACCAAGATCAAACCTTGCCCCTTCATTACTCAGTCCCTGTCCCGTTACTTGTTCGCCTAATAGCTTATTAGATAGTTCTAACCTCGTGGGCAGGTATTGTCTCTCAATTCCCCATTTATCCTGCTCGCGGACCTCCTGCCCCTTGACCGCCGCAGTATTAGCTTCCGTGTTAGCTATACCGGTCTCCTGGGCCTTTACTATCAGGTCGATCATCTCCGGGCCATAACCATGGTCTTTAAGCCACTGTCTTTTGTCTGATTCATTCATATTCTTGATCGCTTGAAACGCATTCGCTAGTTTTATGCCTTCTACAGTAGCCTGAGATTGCGGCAATGTCACTTCATTAAATATCTTTTCCTGAAGTTCCTGCGCGCGCCTTCGCAATTCTTCATCCTTAGCTTGCTGCAATTGCGCCCTATACTGGTTATACCCTTGCAGGAACCCCTGCAACAAAGGTCCCAAACCTATCGCCATACAGACCCCTCCCCCTTACATCTTGAACCCTGGGAAGGCGTTCGGGAACATCATCGGAAGCCACATTCCGGCTAACCCGCCCAGACCACTCCAGAAGTCGCTCTGGTTTTGCATCGAGTTCTGGTATTGAGCCAGCTGTCCCTGGAACTGCAGGTTGCTGCCGGGTTGCATGGCTGCGAATAGCTGCATTGCTTGCTCAATAGGTATCTGTGCGGCCTGCTGCTGTCGTATCCATTCCTGGTAGGGGGCTAATACCCCCTGCTGCGCCTGCGCCTGTTCAGCTTGCGCTAAGTTCCACAACTGACCTAACCCGGCATCCTGATATTGTCTCTGGACATTCCCCAGCTGCTGGCCCATCGCCATCGCATTGGCTATGTCCTCCCTCGTCATCTGGGAGCCCTGGATGGCTATGTCTCGCGCGAGTTCCCTGATCTGCTGCCCTTCCTGCTCACCCAGCTTCTGCTGCGCGCCAGTGAGGAGTCCAGACTGGTATAAACCCCTTCGCGCATAGTCCTCAGCTTGCCGGTTCCGGGCCTCATTGAAATATTGGGACACCCTATCCTTAGCCCGGCCCCATAGCGCATCCTCCAGCTCATTGGACATGGCGTTATATCCAGGTTGCAACCGCTGGTTGATGAGGTTCTGGATCCGGTTCTCGATGTCCGTCAATCCGGTGCCGGTCCGGCCCATGATAGCCTCGCGCATCCGCTGCCAACTCTGGGTAGGGCCTGCGGTCAATGGCCCCTGATATGACGCAGGAGGTTTGCCTATCTGGTTCTGGATGTATGGCATAAGCGTGCCTAATAGCTGTTGCTGTTGTGGTGAGTATGAAAACTGTGGGGGTTTTGGCGTTGGCCTTGTGGCGCCAAAAAGCCCGATACCCCCCATAATCGTCGGTATCAACCATGGAGGCATGTTATCACATCCTTCCGTTGCATTATCGAGACTACGATGGCTGTACCCTTACCCACGCGCCGCCCGAACGCGCGTAGAGGTAGGTCGCACCTGTGAAGGCAAATAAAAAAACGGCCTAAGCCGTTCAGGAATATCCGTCAATTGAAATTCATACTTCACTTAGCTTCAAGCACGGCAACCCGCGCCTGCAAGTTCTCCACCTTCGCGTTAAGCTCCTTAATTACCTCCACTTGCACTTAAAGGTTCGAGTCTCATATAGTCGTCCAGTTTCCTACGGAAGCTGAAAGCCCAGAGATTTCGCCCATTCGATAAGAGCATCCAACTTCTTGCTCGGTGGAAACACGGCTGTGCTGGGGCTAGGCGGTTTAAGATTGCGTCTAACAACCCACCGATCACCTGCCCTAGCTGCTTCAGCAACCTCCAGCGGAATTTCCTCTGCTTCAACAGCAAGTTCACCTCTGGACCGTAGGTCTTGCTCGTCTGGTTTACCACTACACGTAGCCACAACACACCCAGTTGATGTATTTATCACATACCACATAGGTCAACACCTCAACTAAGGCTTTTTAATTCCCAAGATCCAGTAGCGCACCCGACAGTTTGCATCGGACTTCCATACGCCGCCATCCATACGATAGAGGGTGACAGTACGCCCACTCCAGTCAATACGAAAACCCCCGAAGTCTAGTGTGGTCTCTGGGTCGACAGCATAAATCCACTCTGCTCCCCACAAGCACTCCGCTTCAGTAAATCCGGAAGGAAGGGGAATCGTGCCAGACTGAGAAATGGTGCCTGTAAGCCACGCTATGTTAGCGTTACCCGCGTGCCAAACGGAGAAACTATTTTTCATTAGGTTGGTACACTCAATATTCAGAGTGCCACCACCAGACACACCGTTACCACCGCTTGCTATAATACGAGAGTCATAATCAACAACTGCTGCGCCGGTGTGAAAATCAATGTATGAAAGCGAGGCTACCCCATCTGTCCGGCCCAGCTCTATCCCGGTATTGGCAGAAACCCCTTTGATTCGTAGTTGCCCTGCATTGGGGGAAGCCCCCTCATTCCCTCGAATTGTCAGCGGCCCACTATAAGCTGTGTTCGGAGCCTTATATAATTCTAGCCATCCGATCACCGTCTCAGTAGGCGTCACCGTCCCGTAGTAATTACAGATGATTATGAGGTCGAAAAACTTCGCTTCAGGATCAAACTTGTTAGGATTGCCTTCCGTCGTGGCGTTGTAGCCAGAGATAATGCCCTCAGCATAGTATACAGAGCCAGCAGGAATGGAAACATTTGAGGCACCGAAGTAGTTATATGACATAGCCAGGTCGGTGGAGAGTTCGTTATAGTTCTCATCGAGCGATACAGCCCCAATAAAGAAGGTTCCGTCGCCGCTCTTCTTCTTGACTTTGGCCCGCACGAAGTAGAGACTCTCCGGATCAACCGGCATTCGCACTCGCACTTTAATCCAGTTGCTGATACCGGAGACGAGCACGCCACGGTCCGCTGCGCTATAAACCGGCATTCCCGCCGAGGCGGCGTAAATGAGCGGGGTCCAGTCTTCGTTTCCGAGGATCAACGCAGGAATATGCTCTAGCCTCTCGTAGACCGGCACATTCTTGATGGACAGCTCCCCACTCATCGCGCCCCCAGTGGTGGGCACAGCGTCTGCCTGGTTCGCCGGCACCTTGCCGTTGCTATCAAGCGTTGCGACACCATTGGGCTGGCCCTTCTCGGTGGAGGGGATGGAGGCGTTTATGCCTCGCACAAGCTCCACAACCTGACGCTCTAAGTTTGGGTCAGAAAAGCGTGCCACTTTGTTGGCCATGAGATCAACTCCTTAGAATCGCCAGCGGTAGGATAGGCCCCAATACTGCGGGAAACCATACGTCTTGGAAAATCCATTGTTCTTTGCCACATTCGCTAGAGCCGACAATGCCCATGCGCCAAGTAAAAGCGTGGATAGCGGCGGCTCCATGTATTGCGTCATCAACTCCGTCATGTCGCCCAGGAAACGAAAATACGGTTCTCGCAACTCTGGTCTGCTTGCGACGATCGGATTCACCTCATAAACGGGAAACCCGTTAGGGCTTCTAACGGGTTTCTGTTTGGTGCCGTCTATCCAGTGCTGGGTCTGTAACTTGTCGGTATAGAGTGCAGACTGGGCGATTAAATTCAAAATAGGATTTAGCGCTGCTGGCATATCTATTCCCGATGTCTGCAGCACCGATCACCCCTTCAGGATTTATTCGCTAGCCTCTTAAGTGCCTGATTGAGTATCAGCATATTGGCTCGCTGGATGGCAATCTCATTAAGATGCTTCTTTGCATAATCATGGACGCTGGTTCCATCCATACGTACGAAACCGGTCTCTTGCGGCGCGTGCGGCTGAAAATAGATTACATTATTAGTCGCGGTGTCACGAATCAAATAAATCTCCGCATTTGGGTCTACGTCACTTCTAGCTAGCATCGTCTTCGCAGACACTCCATTTATGTCACTCTTCTTGTCCCAAACCTCATATTTGAACTTGCTTTTCTCTTCGGCCTCAATCGCGGACTGATCAATACCAGCTAGGGCAGCCTGGGCTTCTGTGATAGTGACCACTCGTCCTTGCCTTGCCAGCACATTTACGATGAAATCTGGGCTAATCGCCATAATCATAGCCTCCTCGCATAAATTCTCGCATGAATTAGCTATCTGGGGTGTACTCTTGGACGTTTGCCAGGTAGATGCTATCTGCATAACCTCCAAACGCATAGATTTTGCCATTTTTCCCTACTGCGATACAGCCAGGCATCCCAGATACGGGTATTTGTGCCTTTACTGCCCATGTATTTGTATTTGGATCGTATTCCTCAGTGGCGGAAGGGCTGATTTTATATACCTTTCCATTTCCAGGAGACGCTGCGTCGCAATCTCCACTTGTAGGAGCGGGGGCTTTTGCTGTCCAGGTATTAGTCGCTGGGTCATATTCTTCATTAGCGTTAGAGGGAGTGGGCATGAGCACACTACCAGTGGAGCCTCCAACGGCATATATTTTACCATTTCCAGGTGAGGCTGCACCTAAACTGCGCCGTGCTGTGAGCATATTAGCCTTTTGCGTCCATGTATCCGTCACTACGTCATATTCAAGAGTGTAACCATTGGGAGAAGGCGTTCTAGCATTCACATCCCAACCCCCGATTGAATATATTTTGCCATTACCTAGCGATACTGCGGCTGCTAATTCTTGTGGCCCAGGCATATCCGATATTTGGGTCCAAGAATTTGTTGCAGGATTATATTCATAATTATGGCTATAATCATCAGGGTCTTCTCCTCCAATTGAGTATACCTTGCCATTCCCAGGTGAAGCTGCCGCATGGCCGCTTAAAGACAGAGGCATCGATGCTTTCGTCGTCCAGGTATTCGACATAATGTCGTATTCCTCATTGGCGTTAACGTTATAAGGAGAAACGCCATTATAGCCTCCGAATACATATATCTTATTATTCCCTGGAGATGCCGCTGCCGCCCCATTTCGTGCGGTCGGCATTGGTGCCCTAGCTACCCATGTATTCGTCGCCCATAGTCTCTTCCATATTCCTGAGATGTTTACCCAGGCCTCTTTCGCCAGTTTCCATGCTCCAGCTACATTTATATAAGGCTTGCCTTCACTCCAAACCCCACCTGCATTTACATATATCGGCACCGTAATTCCCCCTCACGCATAAACAATCCATACATCTCCATCTGCGCCGCCCGATGGAGGTGCAGTTGATATGGTGATTTTCCGCAATCCCGGGGTGTTAGATGGAGTCACATCTAATCCGTCTACTTTATCGGCATTAACGGCGCTTGTCACGGCAGATGTTATATCATTACCGCTATGCTGATGCGCACTTGGAGGGTAGCTCTCAGGCTTATTTGCTATGTTAGCAAAGTCCACAGGAGGAGCATCCGTTCCGGCGCTTCCGGCATGTGTATGAGCATTATATGCATCTCTTAGTGCATAAAAGTCTGCCATCACTTCATCCGCATCATGTGGATGGGTTGGACCATTCTGCAGAATATTCGGCAGCGTAACCGGCATAAAGATCACCCTTTCAATTGTCGTTTCGGACGATAGAAAATACTCATAGACGTTATACCGGAATCCGATACGTCATCATTCATTCGAATATTGAATTGCGCCGCCCGACCTATTACACCCTGAGGAAAACTCTGAATTAGCCTAATTGGGACAGCGGCATTCCATGTCCCGCCATCTCCCCACGTCCCACCATCTCCCCAGCATCCGAGACCTTGTGTGGATTGCACATTTATCGTGCCTGCCACAGCCCCATAGTCGATTACATAATCGACAGCGACAGCAGGCCCAGATTTCTTCTGACCAATAGCCAATCGTCGCCACATTTTGGCGTGGCCTGGCATCCCGAATATATCCTGCTTGCTTTTCCAATAAGCCGAAATGTTTGTCCCGTCATCCGTCGTTCCGGTTTCAAGCCAGTATAACTGTCCTTGATCTTCACATCCCACAAGGAATTCTCCGGAATCTACTCGACCATCTAACACAGCTGCTGCCCCAACAGAAAAGGCCCGGACATCTCGCGTCCAGACCCCTGTCTTCAAGTCGAGAATATATGCCTCTGTATTCTGGGTTCCCCCGAATGGCGTCATGAACAACCAGTATTCATTTTGTCTTACCACTCCTACGGCAGCCGATGGCCTGGGGCTCTTGCGAATCAGTGTGTCTATCCCGCTCCCGTCCGGTCTGGAGGATAGCTTAGTCAGACTACCACCATCATACGAGTACACTCCGTCCTGGGCAAGCCATATGACTGATGTTCCATAATGCGCTATCGTCTTGGGGGCGACACACCCCACGGAGAATAGTTTCCTTATTTGCACGTTACTTGTGGCAGGATCAAAACTGTCGCCATAAACCATAAATGTAGAGCGATTCTTGAATACCAATAACCCTACTGGCAACACAGCAAGCCCGGTTATGACATCGCCATCGTCGGTCGCTATCCTAGCGAAATTGAAGGCATCCCATGTCGCAGGGTCTCCGAGGTTAGACCACCAGACGAAACTCTGCATGTCCGGCCCGACATTAGCTACAAATATCCGCTCCATATAATCAGCTATATACTTGCCCTTCCTGGCGTTCGCCAGGTCAGTTATCGTCGCGCCGTCATACTGCATTACCGGATCTATGCCGTTCGTGATATAGCACTTATCCAACCAGACAGTAAAGGTAAAGTCAGATGCGGCATTGAGACCGGATTTGATTGCCGCTCCAATCGTGCCGTCTTTTGCTCCGGTATAGAGATACCCGCCCCAAGTTATCATGATCTTTCTTGTGTCGTCGGCCTTGTAATACGGGTAGATGCCCCTCACTGCGTCTGCACCTAAACTAGCGACATTATACTTGGTGCATCCTAACCGTCGCATAATGCTGCCGCTGCCGAACCTGACATTCGCGCAGTCGGGGGTGGCACCATCGGGTAGGGCATAGGGATCTGTATCTGTATCTAACCCCTTGGAGAAGTTGGCTATTTCTTTGACCATTTCCTCAGACATCGCAACTACCTCCGCTCAATCCCCATGCGGTCAGGCATCCTCCGTAGAGTGTTGGCCCGGCGTTCAGCGCAGGCTCTATCATAGGCCGCCATGAACACGGGCGCACGTTCATCGCCTTTTACCGAAAGGACATTAGCCAGGGCCAGATTGACAGCAGCCTCGCACCATTCGTCGGTAAGGTCCACGGCCGAATTCAAGGAGTCAATCGCTATTGCGGCAGGCCGTTTCAGGTAGTAGATCCTGAGCGTCCCTGTTTCTGCCGGCGTGGGATACAGCCAGATCTCATCCGCGAATACCCCGAAGGCATATGGCATTCCGGATGCAGCCTCGGAGTCAAGTATGGTTGAGATCGCATGTTCGGTGAGTCGTTTCCCGTCATACTCGGCATGCAATATCCTCATGCAATCCGTCGGTATTTGGTATTTCTGCACACCTTCGAAAGTATTGATATTCGCCGAGTCTACAAGGCACTTGGTTCTTGCGACCAGAGCATTCTGCGCCGCGTTCAATTCCTGAATAAGATAGGAGTCGGTGAAGTTATCCGGGCACACCTCCCGGAGCCTGTCTCTCATCAATGATAGAATCTGTTTTCCTGTCATTGCGTTAGCGTCACCGCTTTCTCCCCAGCCATTTTGATAGACAGCGCATCGGTCCATCCCTGGCGAATGATCTGGAACGCGCGTTCGTAGCTCTGTTCAAGCGCCGCAGTTGGTTTATCCACCTTCTGCATAGCTAAGATCTGGGCGTAGAGTACGATCAGAGCATGGTATTCGACGGGGATTTCGCTTATATCAGCGTCAGCCGTGAGGTCTGAAAGTCTCTTGAAATACCACAATTTTGCCGTCCCGGCTGCTGTCGGTGTCGGAAAGACCGATATCTGCTTTCCCCATTGATGGTAGAAGGGCTGTGCTGCGGATGGCGTGTGGTTCACATTGGTTTCAAGCGCGCCCAATTTGGTCACATCCACTGCTTGCGCCTGAACATTGTTTATTGTCACACGCATGATTTTGCGGACATCGGCGGGTAAGTCATAGTCTTGAGTTCCAGACACCAAACTTATGTCACCTGTCTTGCCGAACCAGACAGAGGATATATTGTCTAGCCTGCAGGCAACGTCCTGCTGTCCCAGGTTGAGCCAGGATTTGAGCTCAATATCGGTATACTTGTCTGGCGCAACGTCGCCTATCCTGGACCTTAAGTCAGAAAGCATTTGTTGAAATGTCATGCTTTTACACCCACATTCGCGGCTGCGACACCCTCCCGGTAGAGCCCGAGGAGCGCGCCCGCCTCGTTGTATTTCTCGTCCTTCTGAAGGGCGATGGAACAGGCGTAGAGCACAAGGAGTTCATGCAATGTCACCGGGAATAATGGGATATCCGCATCAGCAACAAGCTGCGTCGGACGTTTAACATACCAAATCTGAATTGCTGTGCCGTCTACCGCTGGGATGGGTCGCACGTTGATTCTGCCGCTCCACTCGTAGAAAAATGGCTGCGCTGATGACGGCGCATAATTGAGATTGCGGCTGAAGGCTTCAATCATTTCCGGCGTGGCTTTCATGCAGGTGACACCGGAGAGACGCACCATCCGCGTCCTCACCCAGTCAGCGGGAAGCGCATAACTCTCGACGCCTGCGCTGGAGATGCGGTTGTCAAGGACGCACAGCGCAGGGATGCTCTCATCCCGCAGTACCTCAACGAGATTGTCCTGGGCGAGGTTTAACCATCTATTCCATTCCGCGTCCGTAAAATATTCGGTCCCTGGCTCTGAGAGCCGAGACCGACATTCTGCCCTAAGTTCCGCGAGGGTCACATGACCCACCCCCTTAATCCCAAACCGCTAGTCCCGCTGTGCCAACCGGCCTACCTTTTTCGCTTTCTGTTTTTGCGCTCGGGCAGCTTTGATATGCTGGGAGTGTGCCTTTCCCACTCCTCAAACTCCCTCTTCGAGATCTCCCCACGCTCCGCCATCGCCGCGAACTTACGCATTTGAGCCTTCGACTTGAATGGCATCGTCGGTCCTCCCTTTGCACGCCCTCATATGCAAGGCAAGCGCCCCAGCGTTGGCGAATTGCCTACCGCATTTAGGACACGTAGCCACGTTGTCCTTATCCACCGGCCCGCCATCCGGCGCTGCCATAGCGGACAATATCTCTGCAGCAACTGCCTTCGGGTCTTTGTCCTCCCAGAAGTCAACCCCGAATGCAGGATTTGCCTTGAGCATTTCTGCAAGCTCTACATCATCGGTCTCGAATTTACCATCCTTGAATTTCGCGACCTTGCCATAATTCAGCATGACCTGCCCGTCTATCATCTGCGAGTAATGTGGTTTCAACTGGACTGTGTATCCGCTATACCGCGAGTAAAACTTCGGCATATGATCCACCCCTCATATAGATTTAGGGAGCGGGATTCCTCCCGCCCCCATTCTGATTATCCGGTGACGCCCTTGAGGACCGCATGGGTTTCCTCTAGTTTGACCTGCCAGCCAGCTTCCGTCATGAACATATCTTGTTCGATGTCCATTCCGGATTCCTGGACATTGGTGAGTAGCTTCGTATCCCTGCCTCGCAGTGGACGATACGCAACATTCTCGAAGTCCACGACAATGGCATAGCCACCAAACACATCCCCGGTAAGCAGCTCATCCTGCGCGAGCAGGAGAGTCCCAAACGGGGTGAGGTATTTCTGCACACTCACGCCGTATGTTTCCTCTCCGCTGGCGGTCTGTAGCTTATTCTTGGAGAACGAGTTTATCACCGCTAGCACTAAAGGCGAACACAGCATGAGTTTCTTCTTGGAACCACGGTAGAACGCCATTGGAACGAATTCCTTATCGAAATTCGCTTCAGTGAGCACCCCTCCAGCGTTATATACATTCGTCTTTATTGCCTCTAGGATACCGCCCGTGGTGCGGATTATCTGGTCACCAGCGACATACTCCTTCTTCTGGCCGAATATCCCAGCATACTCGATCTTCTTCTTGTGTTCGCGATTGAAGATCATCCGCTGATGGGACAGTTCCTTTGGCCCGCGCTGCTCGGACGCGATCACCGTTCCGGTTGCGCCGATGATGGTCTTGAAAATCTGGGTGTAGTTATACTGCTTCACTGGTTCACGGAACTTCTGAGCAGGCTTCCCAGAGCCTTCAGGCATGGCGTTATCCAGGATCATGAGGTAATCGTTATCCTGGATAGCCGCTGCAGAAACGGTTCCGAATCCGCGTATGACAGTCAGCGTGTTGGTACCTGTATCGACGGCAGTTACCAGGACGATCTCTCCGGTCCGCTCGATCAACACGCGATCATACGGCGCGAAATAGGAAGCATGATCGACTACTAGGTTGACAGCGGCAGGGTCATAACCGACAGCGTTATTGATCTGGTCCCTAACAGCGCCTTCCGCTTCCTCGAACCAGTTATACTCTGGGTCTACTGTAGGTTTCCTCTGCGATTTCCCAGTAAACTGGAGCAAGGGTGCTATGTCTGGCCAGGAGTTGTATATTTCCTCCGACCAATCGACTATATACCGATCCGGATGTAGACCGTATGTTCCTTTAGTTGATCTTACTGTCATGGTGCTTTCCCCTCCTTACGAGTTAAAAGCCACCTCCCCGCGCCTTCCAGGCTTCACGGACACCTTGGATAATCTGCTCTTGCGGGGAAAGTGGACCTTGCATTCCTGATCTGCCTCCGCTGCCTGCAACCGCTGAAGCTGCCTTAGCCGCCATCGCTGATGTAGCTGCGTCTGCCCCGGCATTGCGAGCCAGGATTACCGCGTCTTCGGCATACTGCGCCTTAGCGGCGAGGTATGCGATCTTCCAGCCGGCGTCGCCATACTGCCTGAGTTCTGGGACATACTGCATGATCTGCTTTACCGCGCCCTCGATATGTCCGAAATCAGGATCGGAGCGGAATTGGCTCAATACAGCCTCATCCCTCATGCTCTGCAACTGTTTTTCTAGTGGGGTTAGCCGTTGCGCTATGGCGGCTTCCATGAGCATTAGCTGGGTCTGTAATGGATTGTCATAGAAGCTCTGCAAATACTTCTCATTTAGTTCTTTTGGGTCAATCTGCGGCGCAGCCTGTGCCGGTTGCATAGGCATCTGAGGCATCTGTTGCGGCACTTGAGGTATCATCTGCGGGTATCCCTGCGCGGGGTATCCCGTATTCCCTAGTCCAGGGATCGGGGCCTGCGCCCGATACTTCGAGAGTTCCTCTCCTTGCCGGCTGATTAACCGCTGAGATTCAATGTAGGCCCTCTCTAGTTCTTCCGGTGACGCATACTTTCCAGCGTATTTCCTTGGCTGTGGCTGTTCCGTTGTTTCGCCAGCATCACCGGCTTCGGCGGGTGTCCCCTCTGGGGCCGCCATATCATTGGTTTCGTCTACCTGGTTCTCGGCCTCGGCTGACTCGTATCCTGCATCCTGTGCCGGGGAGCCGCCTTGGGTTTCGAGATCATCCATCGTAGTAGCCTCCTTTGTGTAAATGAAAAAGCGCCCCTTGCGGAGCGCCTTCTCTGCGCGATTAGATTAGAAACGGATTATATGCCCACCTGTTCTATCTGTTCGGTCTTGGCCTTGCGCTTCCACTCCTCCACTTTACCTAAGAGGGTCTGGAGCGCATGGAACTGGCCGCGCGCGAACTCTACCCTGTCATGATCTCCTCTTATCAAGCTGTATGCGATAACATTGCAGTAACTCTCAATCCATGCCTTTATCACGCCCCATCCTTCCGTTTGCGCGATATTGGCTACTTTTTGCGCATCATCCTTATCCTTGTCACTGGACAACCTCACCACCTCCCTCCACCGGCATCTGACCTCCAGGTGCTATCGGCGGTCCTTCCGGTGGCACCGGTCCTCCCGCCATAGGCGGGGCTGGCGAGCCGGGAGGTGTCGGACCCGCCAGCAGTTGAGGAGGTATTATCTGCGCTAATTGCACTTGGCGTAAGATGTCAAATATCTGCTTATTGAGTATCCTATCGGCGTCTTTGATCTCGAACGCCTCATAGATGTCTTTGATCATCTCATACTCATCAACACCAGGATGACCTTTGACGATACCATACAGCGTGGTGAGGGCCGTCTGTTTCATCTGTTTATTCGCGAGAGGCTCTACAGCACTCCCTGCAGGTTCAAGGTCATACTGGCCCGCAATGTCCTCCGGCCTAACAGGCACCCAGTTGAATCCCTCGTTCTCGGTGATGCGCAGGACGCGGTCCTCTGAAATGAACTGCTGGTCCAGCATAAGGAAAAACTCCGCTATCTTGCGGAGTCCTTCGCGCTCCATGCGCCTAATCTTATGCCGGAATCGTATCTCTGCAACCTCCTGGAGGCTCACAACCTCCGTGGCTGTCGCCCGTCGCGGAGCAGACTGGCCCCTTGCGAAGTCATAGACACCCAGGCTGCGCTGGATGTCCTGTTTGATGATTTGCTCCTCGTTGTAGCTTGACGCGGATACATCCATCATCTCAAGCGGCTCCACATCCGTCATAGAGTTGACCTCGACGAACCCTCCTGGCCGACTCACCAGCTGGTCTGGGTCAATATCCGCGCCCCGTAGTATCTTCCACATGCGGTTGATTATCAAGGATACATTATCAATGCGCTGGTTGCGGGTCGTGTTCAGTTCGGCCTGGAGGTATTTAATAACCTCCACCTCACCGATCCCATAAAACTCATGCGGGACAATCACATCCCGAATGGCCACAAACGGCTTACGCCCATGCCAGTACGGGTTCGGCTCGTCCCGTATCACGACAGAACGGTTGGCGACCGTGACGATGCGGTCGTCCTCCCAGTACTCGAGCAACTCGACGGGCTTGGCGTCCTCGTCATACTGCTCGCCCGATCCGAGTCCGACGACCGATAGCCGCTCCCGCTGTGGGGGGCTGGTGCCGTCATTCTCGCCCTCTGCAATGGCGGCGATGTTGTGATAGATACCCTGCCTCTCAGCCTCAAGCAGCTCATCCATGTCGGCGCGGGAGCGATGGATGACATACCGCGCCTGGTCAATGCTTGTCGCGTCGGGGTCAATCCAGAAATCCATAAGATCAATCGGTTCGAAGGTCGGATCGTCATATAAGACGATCGGCACCTCGACCGTCCTCCAACCAACACGAACGCGGAGGAGCGGGATCTGCACTGGCTGACGCCGCTTGGTGACCTTAGTCTGGACCCGCCAGCGGACCTTGCCTATGGCCGTGCCGTATATAAGACACTCCTTGACCATCTGTTCAAACCGGTCAACCAGCTCCGACCGGTCGAATTGATAGTCCAACAACATCTCTGCCGGTTTGGTCTTCTTTACATCCTCCGGCCCGCGTGGGAGGACCGTCACGACAGGCGATGCCTGGAATATCGCCTCGATGATACGCGGGACGATAGTCTCAACGGCGCTAAACGTCTCAGGGATAAATAGATTGGCCCTCCCATCTACCTTTTGTTTGTCTACAAATGACCGGTAGAGCCGATAATACTCGCGCCACCCATCAACCCTGTGCGCCCGGTCATCGTCGGCTCGCTGAAACCGTCGCATAACCATATCGAGAGTGCGTTTGTCATCTGAAGCGTTCAGGTCAGCTCCTTCGCCCCCAGGCGGCATAGGCAGCGCCATTCAATCACCACCTCATCAATACCCTGTATATGGATCGTGTTCGACTGCCTTTGGCTCCCGTGTCCGCTTCGGAGCCACGCGGGACAGTAGGCCATATCGCAGCGCGTCATATAAATGGTCCTCAGCGTCCGTATCGACGTCCTCGGGGTGCGTCTCGTCATGCGGCAGCTCTGGCAGTGTGCGTATCAGCTCGGTGCAAGTCGAAAAGACCACAAGGTCCGGGACGCCGCCCTTGCGGACCCGTAACATCTCGTGGACCTTGGCTAGACCCTGCATCCTATCGTTGTCTGCCTTTTGGAACACTGCGCCCCCCTTGGCAAGGCTCTCCGCGATCGTCGGCCCCTCGTGGCCCGCCTTCGACCAGCAGGCCGGATCAGCATAACCGAGATGGACAACCTCTCCAGCACGCCTCTCTACCTCTGCAATACGCCGGCCTACCTCCTCGGCATCGAGCCTGACTCCTGTATCCGGTTCGCCTGGAACGCAACCGTAAAGCTCACGGTAGACAACCGTCATACCCGCAGGGTCCTTCGCGAACCAGAGGACCGCAAATGGCTTTGCGTAACCCCAGTCCAGGCTCCTCCACCTGCGCCAGCCTGGGGGGATAGCGAATGGCTCGATGACATGTATCGCATAACGCCACTCGGTGAAGACCTGCCCGGCGAAGATGTTCCAGTCACCATCCATGAGCGCCTTGCGTGTGTGTTCCGGCAGCTCCATCAGCCGCGCTAGGTAGCCAGGGTCGGCCTGCATCAGTATCTGATTATCCTCCAGCTTGGCAGGTACAAAACAACGACGCCTGGGTGTAATCCCAAGCGCCGCCTCTTCGACTGTCTGTGGCGCCGCCCAGATCGTCTCGGGCGGTGCAGGATCAATCCATCGTCGTTTTACCCATCCGTGCCCTGGCCCGCCAGGGTTGGTGCCACCCGCCATTTTCGGCCTCACCCGGGGGTCCGTGGTCCGGTTTCGCGAGAGCAAGTAGAGATACTGGCCCTCCTGGAAATGTGTCAGCTCGTCAAATACGATAAGCGCAAACTCAGCAGATTGGTATCGTATCTCATCTCCAGATCGGTCGAGAGACCCGAACTGCAAGACAGAACCATTGGCAAACTGCCAACGATGCTTAGTCTCATTATAGGTAGCCCACTTCGCCGGGATAAGCTGCTTCGAGCGGGGGATCGGCTTCTGCTCCAGCTCGGGAAACGTCCGGCGTAGGAACAGCGTCCACACGCCCGGGTATAGCCGACAATACGTGATGCAGGCGATTAGCAAGGCATCAGTCTTACCACCGCCAGCCGCCCCGCCGTAAAGGATCTCATCTGGCCCTTGGGGATCGAGTAGCATTTGCAAAAATGTCTCCTGCCGGGGCTGAGCCTGCCAGACTCTACGTTTGCTCTGGCTTTGAGGTTGTGACATCCTTGCCTCCGATTATGATGGTGAGGCCATCATCCCCGGCAGATAGCTCGTTGGCGACACGCTCCTTATATTTATCCGGCAACGCGCCCTTGAGGAGGAAAATCAGAAGCGTGTCGCTGTAACGCCTCACCGTCCCGCATACCTGACCTTGGTAGTAAACAGGCTCTTCGACCCCTTCGACTGCTCGACGGCGAGCCTCAGCTTCGAGGCGATCAGCAGCCTCTTTCTTGGCGACCTCAAAAGCCTCAGCATACTCAGGATCCTGCATCCAATCATAATGCGTATTGCGATTGATCCCCGCGATCTCAGCGGCCTGCGTTAGATTTCCGACCTGGCCGAAGGCGGCCAGGAATGCTCGCTTTTTAGGGTGCTGTATTTCGCTGGCCACTCCTGGCACCTCCCATCACAACTGGCGGAGGGAGTAGGATTCGAACCCACGAGGGTCGTAAGACCCTGACGGTTTTCAAAACCGCTGCGATCAACCGCTCTGCCACCCCTCCGGCAAAAACTAAAGCCCCGGATTGCTCCGGGGCCATCTCTATCCTCAAAATACCTCTGGTACCAGTATATCACGCCGCTGTCAATGCATACGCGTCATATGCGTATCAAATATGCGCCAAATTCGAGTCACATAACAATTGTGCGCACTTAACCATTACGCCATTCTTAACCCGCCTAACCGTGGTCCGTGATAGCCCCCACTGTCGAGCGATCTCTGCTATGCTAAACCCCTTGAAATAGCGTTGTACCACGAATTCATACTCTCGCTTGTTTAACGCCAGCAGACACGCCTCGCACATGGCAATGGAATTTGAGATAGTAGCCAGCTCCATGCGCATGATGGTCTCGCTCTCGACAGGACTGCCGGAGCGGGATGTCCCATCGACCTTTACCCAGCCTGCATGCATTTCAGCCAGCAATATCTCCAGGACAGCTTTCCGTGCGCACCAGCGCGGATACTGTCGGAACATGCGTTCCACGGCCTTACGCCGCTGCTTGCCTATATCGCCCGTCTGTATTTGCTCCATGTTGCCTTCCACAGCCGCCTCCGGTCCGCGCGGGACAGCCGGCGTATATACTTTGCCGCCGCCAGCTTTGGCTTCGGCGCAAAGCTCGATACTACGCGCCGTATCACATCGACGATCCATGCCATCATCTATGCCTCCTCTCGTATGCTCTAATCGCCGCCTCGACCTCTTGCCGCCGCTCCCTGTCTGCCCACGACTTGCACTCACCCAGCTCGTTGCGCCAGGGATCGCGCCGATCGCGGAACACTATGCACCCGCCCTCGATCCCGTTAGACTGCCAGGCGCATCCCTGGCAATAATCGGGGGAGGGCCCTGGAACATCATTAGCCCACTGTGTCTGCACGATCGCGCCGCGTCGCCTGGTGTAGGCATCGTGTCGCATCAACTCCTTTAGCTCGCTCACATCTACCTCCCCCTTAAAACAGTGAGGCCGACCCAGCTCCGTCAGGAGCCGAATCGGCCTCGCGTTCTGCGCGTCAGCCTATCTCTATCTACCAACTGCCTTCGTTAGTTCAGCGGTGTCCGCCTTATAGGGATTATCGCCTACCCTATGATCCCCACACCAATCGTTATATGGATATACAACCGGATATCCGGCCATAGTTGGGGCGTGCCGTCTACAGCGCCCAATTCCCGGATTCTTCGGGGCATAATAAGCACACGAGGCACAACAGAAATCCGTCTTTCTATCCCATTTATCTAGCATAGATTTCCTCCCTAAACCTGGTATCCCTCAGTAATTCTGATCCGGACAGGCTTTCCGTCTTGGACAATGATCTCTACTACTCCATATCGCATGCCCCCGATTTTCTTTGCAAACCGCGTAATTTCGCGGATGATAGACTTCACCAGCTCTGGCACCAGCTCTTGGATTAGAATCCCTCCTCTTTTGCCTCAAGTGGCGCCTTAATATAAACAACCACGGACGCTGAATCATAACCATCCAGACATTTAAGCACCCACGCTTTAGCTTCATCCAAAGCATTTAAGATCTCTTGTCGATTTCTAGGCCGATTCCCACCATCTCGACGTAGTTCCAGACTCATTTCCTTGTAACGCATTCAATGCCTCCTTCCATGTGTTTTACCCCCACCAATACTTATGCTGCAAATAGTGGGGGTTCTATCCGGTTTCTTTACGGCTTGATGGCTTCTACCTCACCGATGCCGTAGAATTCTTGTGGCGCCACCCACGTGGCACCTCCAGCACCGCGCCTCATAGCGTACGTTGCCATCATCCAACACCACCCTGGGTTCATCCCTACGCGCCGGGGCCCCATCGAGATGGAGACGCTGGGTGCATAAGGCGGGACTGCCACAGACGGCACATTTCCCTTTCCTGAGTATATCTACATCAGCGATATTGAGAAGGTCCCACGTCGTCTCCCAAAAATCTCCCTTGAAGTCATAATTTAACCCTGAACATAGAATGGTCCATCCCCACTCGCGCGCAGCCCGCTCCACAACGGGAATGATAGACCTATCAAAAAACTGCACCTCATCTATACCGATAGCAA
Source organism: Bacillota bacterium (assembly GCA_013178415.1). Taxonomy (NCBI): domain Bacteria; kingdom Bacillati; phylum Bacillota; species Bacillota bacterium. The sequence continues at coordinate 38,243 of JABLXA010000013.1, forward strand.
TTGGTTCCTTAATCTGTCCCTCACGGGCATGAAGATCAATAAATTCTCTCTCAAGATCCTCAACGGGATGAACAACAATCTCTCGACCATCATGTGTCTTCATTTTAGCGAGTTTAAATCTCCCAGATTTTGCAACCGTCGTAGGGACAATCACATTAGGGACATACGCAGTTCTCCGTTGATACTCCATCCTCATAAGCAATTCTGTCGTTTTCCCTGCACCCATTGGTCCCGAAATGACCTCTACACTACCAGGTATTTCAGACATTTATGATACCTCCTCAATCTCTATCACCACGCGCGGACGTTTAGGGTCCACTCCTGCTATCAATGATCCGTCCACGCACACGATATCCCGGTCGTTTGCGATTATCCCCGCCGCCTGGAGTATGTCATGTGTCGCCTGCATGAGTCCGACTAGGTCGGGCCAGGATCGGCGGTCGGGCATGTAATACTGTGCCGTCACCCGCACCGGCCCGGAGAACCGAGGGCCTTGATAGGCCCTCAGCTCCCGCAATGCGCTCTCCTCATACTCCTTATACGCCTTCGACGGGACCACAAACCGCTTGCCGCTCTTCCGATTTTGCCACACCTGCTGATGGTTCTTCTTCGTCACCGGTCTCCCTGGAATGACGATCTCAGCTCGCACAAAAGCCACCCCGCTCTCGCACCGCCGCCAACGACCGGGACACCTGCGCCTGGGAGCATCCCACTTTCGCGGCTATCGCCGTTTGCCCTAATCCTTTTGCCCGCAGACGCACAATCTCTGCGACGCGAGGATGGAGATCTGACACCGCCCGCGTCATGTCTACTTGGGTTGTGACGATGTCCTCCCAATCCTCATCCACCGCCAGGGTTTCACCAAGCGGAAGTTCCTCGCCATGCTTATTGACGGCTAGGGGCGCATCCAGCGATACAATTATCGCATCTCGCCGTCCATCTTTGCCCCGCCAGGGGCGAATAAGCTGACCATCTCGAAACGCTCGAAACATGAACCCCTCTATGTATGGCATCGCATATGTGGAAAAGGCAGTACCACGATCGGGATCGAAACGTCTCAATGCCTTCATACATCCGATCATACCCGACTGAAATAGATCCTCTTTCTCTATCCTGGCCGCCGCCAATTTCTCCGCCGCATTCCCAAAATGCCGCCAGTAACAGCTCCACACCAGATCGTGCATTTCCCCCGCCAGGGCCTCCAGAGCAGCAGAATCATGCTGCGCTCGTTTAATTGCTTCAAGATCAGATAACAACCTCTGCTGCATCTCTATACCCTCCTACGCTGTCGCAATGCGGTGATCCGGTCCATCTATGACCACGCCCTGGCACATGCCGGCTAAACGCGAAGCGATACGTGGTCCCAGGAGCTGCTCTATTTCTTCTAAACTGTTGTTTGATGTCAACACGGTCGGGAGCATCTCTTGATATCGCGCGTCGACCAGGAGGAATAGCTGCTCACGAACCCATTCCGTTATCTTCTCCGCGCCCAGATCGTCCAGAATCAGTAAATTCGCATTGGCATATCGTTCAAGTGCGATGTGGGCATTCTCGTCCCCGCGACTTATGGCAGCCCGGATCTCCCCCAGGACCTCCGGCACCTGCCGTATAACTACATCCCCTATGTTGACTTTTAGCGCCTCCCTCGCGATCGCAACCGCCAGGTGGGTTTTCCCGACTCCGCAAGGTCCGATGATGAGCAGACTCTTGTCACAAGGTAGGCTCTCGGCGTATTGCTGGGCCATTTTCAACGCGACGGATTGTGATGGCGTGGCGGGCACATACGTTTCAAACGAGCATCCCAAGAATCGTTGCCCTACACCGGCATCTTTGAGATACTCGCGTAATTGCCACTCTGCATATTTGGGGCAACTCTCCATATCAAGTTGCCCCAGCCGTACGGTCATTCGGCAGCCTGGGGCAATACTAAGGTTCAAGCTAGTCCAGGGGACGCAGCGCGGTCTGGGCGGATCTGGACGTTCTGCTAAACACCGTTGGCAATCATTTTCGCGCAACTCACCGTCATGCAGGATGCGTGGATCAATTTCCGCTAGTGCCTCCGGGGACAGCCCCGCCAGCCTCTCCTTCAGCATCGGAAAGTGATCGCTTAAATATTGCTCCGTACCGCCCACCGACGTAATGAGAGATATCCGGTCTACACGTTTCTGCTCGATCTCCTTTAGCCGTTTCTCCAGGAAATCCGTTACTTGTCTTTCCACTATGTTCTGCCTCCCTTTCTAGGCGGCGCATAATGCCGCGTGTGTATTCCTCCCGTTTGGTTTGGCACTTACGGATATGGATCTCCAGTGCCTGCATCACAATCCCCACGGGGAACCGCTCCCAGTAGTCCATCTCGCGTGCGACGATGTTATCCGCGACCTGTCCGGTTTTGCGTGTGAAGCGAATCACATCCCAATACTGCCGGATCACGGTCCACTGCTCATTGGTGTAACGCGGGAAGCGTTTCTCCAGGGGAATTGATTCAGGTTCCGTTTTTTCATCCCCACCCTCAGCCCCCTCCACAACCCCGTCAGGGGTTGGGGAGGGAGGGGGAGGGGTACTAGTACTGGTACTGTTAGGTACGGTACTGGTACGGTTAGGTACGGTTGGTGTAGATTCAGGTTTGATTTTTACTTGATTCTGACTAGATATTTGTAGATATTTAGTTGGAGCTGGTAAAAGCCTATAGCCTGCCGCCTCGGGAGTTCGCCGTCCCTTCCCAGCATTACAGGCACGACATGCTACGACTACGTTTTCAATTGTCGTAGGGCCATTCGGGTCAATATAATCATAGGTAGCACCGGCTGGGCTCTTTCGGTCTTTCCAGTCTACTAACCGCCCGCAATATCTGCACCTATTTTGATCTCTCTCTCGGATCGCCTGCGTGAGCGGCTTGTTGGCATACAACTCCCGGTGCCGTTTCTTTTGGCTGGCAGCATGTTCCCTTTGCTCCAGAAGACGCCCGGCATAGTCGTACCAATCGTGGATAGATAGGTTGCCCTGTCCATCATCATCGAAGAAGCCAGCCGCCAAAGCAGCGCGGCAGAAAGTGTCCGGATCGCCCGGCCATCCAGCCGCAATTGCAATAACACGCGGAGGGATGTTGATGAGACATCCGTTCGGTACATTATCGATTGCCCAACACCAGAACTGCGCCATGTGCCCAACCGCGTAAATCGATGGGATCTCTAGCTCAGCCGCAAGGCGCAATGTCTTACGGTGTGTCCACACGCTTTGATGCAACTCAATCCATGCCATACCTCTACTCCCTCGCCGTAGGCATGTTCAATGCCTTCCTTCCGCCATCTTCAGTATCAGATCCATGATCATGAATGCAATCCCAACACCTGCCCCGAAAGCGCATACGCCAAAGGCCAGCTCCAGGCACAGGTCTGAGAACTCACGCAACTTCTCATACAGGTTTTTCATCAATCTGTCCCCCCGATCTTGAGCTGGCGACGGATACGGTGCAATTCCCATGTGTGCCAGATCTTCGCAATGATAGCGCCGCACAGGAAACCCAAGGCGAAAACCATCATCCCCGCTCACCGTCTTCCAGTGACCTAACTGCAATGAAGAGCCGATTAAAGGCTTTACGCCCCTCAAATTTCCGCCTATCGGGGCAGGCAAGGAAATCTCTCGCCGCCTCTGCCACAACCTCTAATCTCCGTATCCGCTCATGGTGCCTTTTGAGATTGCATTCTATTTCCTCTAAGGTTTTTAGATACATCATGCTCCTATTTTCACTAGCTTCAGCCATTCTGCTGCTCACCGTCCTTTAATAAATCCCAGGGCTGCAACGCATCCCATCTATTCTCCCTTGCTACCTCATCTACATATGGGACAGCGAGCCGAGGCCAATCATCATTACTACGGTACCGTATCGCTTTAATACCGTAGCCTTCGCCATCGCCAACAAAAACGCCATCGGACATTTTGTCGCTATCGGCAGTTCCTCTTGCGAGCGCAGCTTTTATAACTCTACATAAAGTTTCCAGCCCTTCTTTATTTCCAACAATGTAAACGTCATCGTGCCAATCCCTTTGCGCGTAAATATGGAGAAATGCCGGATCCTTCAGCATTTTAGGCATCCTGTTCACCGCCTTCTAAGCGGATGCCTTCCCCCCATAACCGCCCCATTAAAGAAGCCCGGGAGAACAATGGTTCTGTGTTGTGGGGAGATGGCATCCTTTGTGCTTTTTTATCCTCGCCCTTCGCTCTTTCTGCGCCTGATGCCCGGTCTTCACACCCCTCCGGCGCAGAATTCATCGCAAAGAGTTACTTTGGTTGGGTATCGTATTTTAGCGAGGCTGGGGGCTATTGCCCCACAGCTTTTGCCTCAGACGTTTCGGCTTTCTGACACTTCATGCACAATGCCCTACCCCAATGTTCCTGGCTGTATTGCAGCACCTTCTCCGAGATGCTCGCCCCGCACTGGTCGCAAAAGGCGACGTTTTGAGATGCTTTCTTTGTCGTCCTTGCCAGCTCTGACGTGGATTCCGGCGGGGGAGTAAGGCCCATCAAGTCCGGGAACATCCCACTAGAATCACGCATATCCGAGGGCGTAGTCGCGGATGTCGCAGGTGCCGGCGTGGGTTGCGCTGGCTTGACTGGTGGCTGCGCCTGTGCCTGTGTTTGTGGCGCACCGTCTGATAGCCATGCCATGATTTCCTTCGCCAGGTCTTCGCCAGGGAGTTTGAACACACGGTCAGCCAGGGCCTTACACCGGCTCTTGGTGATCACCATGGTGTGATCGAGGTCCATTTCTCCGACGATATCAAACTCGTATTCCGCGCCTTCGCGGGTGATCGGCGCCATGCCGACTTTCTTGATTTCGGTCTTCCCGCGCTCATTCTCGGTCTGGATGTAATCCATTTTTGAACGCATGGTGGCGATGATATGCAGCTTACTGGCGTGTATAGCTTCGATGAAGTCATTGTGGAGTGGCGTGACGTCTGCCCAGGCAGCATATTTGTTCCCTCCCCGATTGCGCTTTGCATACAGCTCCACAAGTTCAAGACAGCCATTCTTGCCGTTCCACTCGTGGGAGATCGAGTCGATGATGAGGCCGTCATAGCCGGCTGCCTCGGCAGCCTTGATGGCCTCGATGTAGTTGTTGGGGTGGAAATCGTCCAGTTCCAGGACATCGAAGCTGAACTCGTCAGCATATTTGCTTGCGCTGCCGTGTTCCGTGTCAATCACTGCGACCTTCTTGCACATGGCGGTAGCTAACTTCAATGCGGTGTAGGTCTTGCCCGACCCCGCTGGGCCACTTATGCCTATTCGGGCCTTCGCCTGTCGCTTAGTGGCTTTTTGAAATGTTATCATCGCTGACATCCTCCTTTATGACCACTCTGAACGTAGGAGGCTTTGGATTGACCATGATCCCCGGCACCTGCTCGCCCTCGTAGACGGTCTTCGTGCCCTCAACCTGCAGGGCCTTTTTCAGTTCCCCCCACTGGGGACGTTCAATGGTCTCGACATATTGGGTTAGATTCCGCTCCTTGAGCCAGCGTAATAGGATTTGATCATCCCGGACGAATTCAGGTTGGGTTTCACGCATCTGCAACTGTCCATTCGGGAGCTTGTGAGTTTTATGCTTGGGGTCCTCAGCCAATAGCCCCATGTGATATTCGCGGAGCAATCCTGCGAAAAAGCTCTCCTCCCGTTCGGCACTTTTCTCGATATCATCCAGCCACGCCTGGATCTTTCGGACCTCGAGCATTGCAAGTTCCTCAGCCTCAGCGAAACGTCTCCGCGCCTTGGCTATCTTCCTCAGTGCCCAGTCAGCCTGCGCGTCGTCTTTGATCCGGAACCTCTCGCGCAGAACCTCCTGCGCCTGTTGATCATCCGGGATTTCCTCGGGGGCCTCGTAGGCCCCCAGCAGAACGTCCTCTAACGGCATTACCACTTACAACGCCTCCTTTGCGGGTATTTCTATCAACCCAGCGCACAGCAGGCGATTTACTCGGTTCCGCAAGTCTACATACGGACTGATGACATCATTCAAGATCTGGTCGATGGCCTCGCGGAGTTGCTTCAAAAACGCAGGTGAGATAGATGAGATCGAAAAATCTTGAAACGGATCGGTCTTGATGTTTGCCTTCACATAACCTTGGCCATCAATGAGAAACGTCACGCTAAACTTGTATCCGCCAAGTTCAAAGCGCCTACCGCAGGTCTCAGGGGCATGGACTTCATGGAGATATTTAATGAGCTGGGGAGCGATCCCATGGGTAGTAGGTAATTGCTCGAAACTGATGCCTACTACTAACCCACTTTCGTTATTCAACAACATACCTACCATAGCTCGTCGTCCTCCTCGGGGTCCCATTCTTGTATCTCAGCCTCAGTGAGACGATCCTCAAGATCCTCCAAATCTTCCTCAGCAAGGTTCGGCGCGTATTTCTTGATACAGCGTTTGTGAACATAACCGTCTTCCATCGCATATACGCGCTCGGCTGCATATATCTCCCGTCCACATTCCGCGCACATAGCCGCGACTGGAGCCTCGTCAGGGCAGGCGGTGCGCCAGGAATCGTAGCTAACCGGCAAATCATCCCACAGCATTAGTGATCACCTCACCGGCCACCGCGACTACATACGGCTTCTGATCTTTCTCGATCTTCGCGGCAAGTTCTTTTGTAAGCGTAATGAGCCGGTGGCAGTCCTCGATTGTCATTCCAAATAGAGATAGCTCAGCATTCGAGTAAACAATATCCAGGACGGGTGTGCCGTCGCTCAATATGATGCAACGTCCCTCCAGTGGCCTATCACCATCGTGCTTATGTATCGAGATCATATCCATTTTCTCTACCCTCCTTACCTCTCCCTAGCCGTAGAACCTTAAGCCTTCTTCCCCTTCCCGTCAAAGATCTCCCAGGTCGGCTTCTTTCCTTCATCCATTCGCCGCTTTAGTGCCGCCTTGGGGATCCTCCACAGCCGACCCAGCTTGATGGCGATGTCGCATAGCTCGCCATACCTAATTTCCTCGTAAACTCGATTGCGCCCGATCCGCAGGATGCGGGCCACCTCCAGCGGCGTTAGCATGTCTACCTTGCAATCCTCCAGAGTTAGCGGTCTCATAATGCCATCTCCCATCATATTGCTACAGCGAACTTTGGTTGCAGATGCAATCATTAAGTGTAAAAAATATCCTCAAATCTGCAGTCCAAGGCTTTTGCCAATTTCATCGCCGTTTTCGGACCGGGGTGCCTTGTTCCCCGGTCAATCTGACTCATAAATGGGCTGGATATCTTACTACGCCGGGCCAATTCGTTCAGCGTAAGCCCTTTTTCTATCCTACGTCTCAGAAATTCCTCGAACCTGACATTGATCTGGTTTCTCAATCTATCTGTTTCCCCCCTTTCGACCAGGTTTTGCTTCTGCAAACACTATATCATATTCCGATTGCTAATGCAACCACTTTTTTAAAAAAATTTCTTAACCCAGGTGACGCACATATTTTTCGGTTGCACTAGCAAATATACGCATTGATATGCACTTGCAAGCATATAGATATACGTGCTACATTATTCCTGTGGGAGGGGCAAAAAGGGGGATAACAAATGAGTGCTTTTGGACGTTATCTAAAGAAACTACGTGAAGATAGGGACATGTCGATAAGGCAACTAGCGCTTCGTTCCGGCGTTTCAAGCCCCTATATATCTCAGATAGAAACTGGCGCGCGCGGGGTCCCCAGACCCGAGGTGCTGAAAAAGCTGGCAAGGGGCCTCCGCGTCCCATATATGGAATTGATGAAGGTTGCCGGTTATATCGACGAGGAAGGAGATAAGGATAAGCTATCTACTCGCAAGGCAGCCTCACGCAAAGATGGTTACGACACCCCACTATCCCCAGAAGCTCAACGGGCAATCGAAATCATTCTGAACGAACTACGGGAACGTGACAAGGAAGGGTTATAAGCTTGCAGATATAACTGGGGGGCGGCGCCTTTGAGTTTCGATCCTTTTGAATATGCAGATAGAATGAAGGTCCGGTGGTTTACACGTGATCTACCGGATCCTCTTCTTGGCCTCTATGTTGTCGCAAAAGATATCCGTCCAACTATTATCCTTTCTCCTGCATTAAAAGATAACGCGCGGCTTCGACGCTGCGTGATGTCGGAAGAACTAGGGCACCATGAAACATCGAGCTTTGACAGCCTGCAATCATACCTTACATATCAAGATCTATTACGGGTCTCCCGTGAAGAACACCGCGCGCGCCGCTGGGCGGTGATGCATCTCATACCGGACGATGCGTTGTGGGAACTCGCAGTATCCAATTCAGTGATTACTGTCGAGGAAGCCAGCGAAATGTTTGATGTTATTCCTGCTTATATGAATTTGCGACTACAGATATTTCTGTCGGACCATTCTTCCATATTTACCCTCGGAGAGGGGAGGATATGGGTTTACCAGAAAGAAGCCTGAGTGCGTAGCATGAAGGGGGTGAGATTGTGAGGCTCCCGGACAAGTGGAAGCCTATCATTATCGGTGCATTATTGGGCGCGGTTCTGATGGCGCTCGTCCTCGGACGTTATAAGATCGTCGGAGACGCGGAATCAGTCTACAAGCTAGATCGGCTCACAGGGCGCGTATGGTGGGTGCTCTATGATTCAATGAAAGAGGTGGAGGTAAGATGAAGGGCCACGTCCGTAAGCATGGGGACGGCTGGCAGGGGGTCGTCTACCAGGGCAGGGGACCCGACGGCAAGAAGCGGTATAAATATCTGCCTGTCGCCCAAACCCAAAAGCAAGCCCAAAGGATGGTAAACGACATCATTGCTGAGATGAACAAGGGAACCTACATAGAACCCACACGGCAGACTGTCGCCGAGTGGTGCCGGGAGTGGCTGGAACTATACACGCGCGGAGTCTCTGAGGGTACCAGGGTGTGGTATAAAGATGTGATAGAACGTCTCATCGCGCCCGCGATCGGCGGTATACCTCTCGCAAAACTCACAGCAAGCGATGTCCAACGCTGGCTCAACAATGAGTTAGATCAGGGGTATGCGCCAGATACAGTGCATGGACATTATCGGGTGCTTCGGGCCGCTTTGTTGAAGGCAACCCGCATGAGGAAATTAGCTGTCAACCCGCTCCTCGAAGTTGAACCGCCAGCGCGGAAACGAGAGGCGGGGAAAGCCATTACCGCAGAGCAGGCTGAGGCATTCCTAGCGGCCGTACGAGAGCATGCCCCATATCGTTATACACTCTACCTAACCGCCATGACAATGGGGATGAGGCGGGGTGAAATCCTGGGGTTGCGCTGGTCGGATGTAGACTTCGCGCGCGGCATGATAAACGTGAGGCAACAATTACATAAGTCATCGACCGTCGCGAATCCTAAGTTCAAAGAGGTAAAAACAAAACATGGCCGACGGGACTTGCCCATGCCGAGGATGCTGGCAGAGGCCCTAGCGATATATAAAGTTGAACAGGATATGATCAAGCAGGCTCTAGGTAAATCTTACAACCCGTATAATCTCGTGTTCACTACGTCTAAAGGAACGCCTATCATGCCGTGTGACCTGACCCGCCAATATAAATCCTTGCTCAAAAAGGCAGGAGTGCCCGAAATACGATTGCATGATCTGCGTCATACCAACACTACATGGTTGCTCGAAGCAGGAGTCTCTCCAAATGAAGTCGCACGATTCGCCGGGCACGCTGACCCTGCGTTCACCGTGCAAAAATACGGCCATACCCTTGAGGATCACTTAACTAGGCCAGCGCGGGTGATAGATGAAATATTGCGTAAAAAAATAGGGGGGTAGCAGGGACTTTATCGTCGGATTGCCACAGGATTGCCACAGGGACAAAAAGAAGGGGTCGCGCGATCTGCGACCCCTTGAAAATACTTGGCTGGGGAGGAGGGACTCGAACCCCCGCACTCAGATCCAGAGTCTGATGTCCTACCGCTAGACGACTCCCCAGCATCAAAAGACAAGTAATAAGAAGTTGTCATCTATAATGATACTTTCCCCAGCTAGAAATGTCAATATGTATGGCGAAACGGCGAAACTACATGCGCGAAATCCTACATCATCCTTTGGCGGTAGTCCCCCGCGCCGCCCAGGCGGCACCGACGGGGAATGAAAATGGCGCCCGGCTATTTTCAAGACAGCATGGCTGCCCGGAACCCTGGACAGGAGGAATCTTGCTTGACATGTCGAAAGTAGAGTTATCAAAATAAGCCGAATTCAATATCGTAATGAACTGGAATCAGAATAGGCATTCATTAACTCTCTCTCGCTATTGTTGTTACCCAATGTCATATTACACTTTGCTGCTTTAAACCCCTAAATTTATATAATCAGGCATCATAGGCCCCTTGCCTTTTCACCCACTGCATTGCTGACAGGAGCAATGTTCAGTAATTGTCGAGGATCATTGGATCTTGGCATGAAAGGGGGAAGGCCCAAATGTAGCCAGCTGTGCCCACTTAAGTTGAATCAGAGACGTCGGATTCCCAACAAACAGGAGGTAGGCGAAATATGAGATCTTCTGCAAAACCTGTTTTCGCTCTGATCATCTCGCCAGCCCTTCTATGCGTTACCGCGCCATTGACAAGCGCAGCTACCCAATATCACGAGTCACCTCAGCTTGCTCAGTTGGTAAAGGAAGGGAAGCTTCCTGCTGTTGAAAAGAGGCTTCCCAAGGAACCTCTTGTAATAAAGCCAGTCGAGGAGGTGGGGCAGTACGGAGGCACATGGCGACGAATTGCGATAGGGCCGGGTGATGCGGGGATAATAAGCAATCGGCTGTCCTATGAAAACCTGGTGCGATGGAGTCCAGATGGTAAGACTGTAGTCCCGAACGTGGCAAAAAGTTGGGAAGCTTCTAAGGACGGGAAATCTTTCACATTCCACCTTCGCGATGGCATGAAATGGTCGGACGGTCAACCATTTACCGCAGATGATATTCTATTCTGGTACCAGGATGTGCTTTTGAACGAGGAGCTCACACCGACTTTCCCCACATGGCTCTGCACTCGCGGTGTGCCCGGTAAGGTAGAAAAAGTTGATACCAATACCATAAGATTCAGCTTTGCCCACCCATATGGCCTTTTCCCTATGATGCTCGCCGGACCCGTGGGTGGAGGAATCACCCAATATCCAAAGCATTATCTGAAGAACTTTCACCCCAAATATGTCCCCAAGGCAGAACTTGAAAAGGCTGCAAAAGCCGCTGGTTTTGACTTGTGGTACCAGTTCTTTTGGGATAGACAAAGCTGGCAGAACCCCAGCTGTCCCAGGATATGGCCTTGGATACCAAAACGTGTGCCTCCATCAACGCCAGTAGTCTGTGAAAGGAATCCATACTACTGGAAGGTAGATACAAAGGGTAATCAGCTTCCGTATATCGATAACATAAGTTTTGATATCGTATCGGACATCGAGACGCTCAACGTGAAGGCAGTCGCCGGCGAAGTAGACATGCAGCTCCGTCACATCTTGTGGGAGAACTATACATTGTATATGACCAATCGAAAACAGGGAGATTATAGGGTGCTCAAGTGGACATCCGCCGAAGGCTCAAATGCGCTTTTGATGTTCAATCTCAATGATAAGGATCCGGTATTGAGAAAACTCATTGAAGATCGACGTTTCCGCATCGCGCTTTCCCAAGCTATAAATCGCGATGAGATCAACGAGATATGCTACCTCGGCATGGGTGAACCGAGACAGGCAGCCGTCATCAAAGAAAGCCCCTATTATGAGGAAGAATTCGCAAAGGCTTACGCACAGTATGACCCAGCCCGAGCCAACAAGATCCTTGATGAGATGGGTCTCATGAAACGAGACAAAGAAGGATTCAGACTCCGGCCAGATGGCAAGACATTAAGCCTTACCATAGAATATGCGCCTGTATTTGGACCATGGCGTGATGTTGTGGCCATGGTGAAGAAATACTGGGAGACTGTGGGAGTGAAGACGATCGTCAAGGAAGAGAGTAGGGATCTATTCAGCCCACGGGCCATGGCTGGTGATTTAGATGTCGGCGTGTGGACTATGGATCGCTGCTTCACGCCGCTCATCGAGATGCTCTACTGGATGCCGATAGAGGGTGGCACCCCGCCGAGCACTGGTATTCAGTACTGGAGGTGGTATAGAACCAGAGGGAAAGAAGGAGAAAAGCCTCCTGCTGAGATTCAAAAGATCTATGAACTCTATGATAAAATAATTGAGGCGATTGATGATAGTGAGAGGATTCGCCTTGCAAAGGAGATTATGCGCATTAATGCAGAGAACATCTGGAATATCGGCCTGGTGGGAGGGTTGCCTCACATTGTGATCGTGAAGAATAACTTCAGGAATGTCCCGGAGAAGGCCATTTCTGATTGGCTCCAGCTGACCCCGGGCAACACTGCGCCAGAGCAGTACTTCATTAAGAAGAAATAGGAGAAGAATTAGGATGAATTCTGAATAGGAAGCGACGGCCTGGTGATCTGCAACTTATATCCCGGATCGCCAGGCCTTTTGGTTATCACCAGCGCGATCATAGGGCACCTATGGGTACTGTCGAGCAATCTCCAGGCCCGTCACTGGTTTCGTAATTCAGTATATAAAATCCATGCCCATTTACCACGCATGTGGATGCGACTCTGGTGATACGTTCCTGTCTGGCTTTGTAGTTCAAATGAACATGACCATGGAGAAAGTAACGCGGTTTGTAAGATTTGATCATCTTCAAGAAGACCTTGAACCCCTGGTGGCAAACGTCCGGAAGGTCGTGGACGCTGTATGGGGGGGCATGGGTCACGAGTATATCGATCCCACGTGATAGCCAAAGCTTTGGTTTCAAGGCTATCAGTTTCCAGAACATCTCTCTTTCGGAATATTGAACTGCATCATCTGTATAGCGTCGGGATCCTTCTAATCCTGCGATCCTGATCCCCTTGTAATTGACGACACGCCCGTCTATGTTCGTACACCCTTCAGGCGGGCGTGAAGCGTAGGAGACATCGTGATTCCCCCGAACATAGAATACTGGCACATTGAGCATGGTGGCGATGAAGGAGAGATACTCCCCTGGCAAATCACCGCAAGAGATCACCAGGTCTATGTCGGAGAAACGTTCGGGATTGAAGTAATCATATAGGAGGGGTTCCTCCCGATCGGCGACAACCAGGATTTTCAAGTGTGACCGCTTCCTCACGAAAAAATGCGTATCAGTGATTATCTTGCCATTCAGCCTGCGACATCTGTTAATATTGTGTCACATTTTGGCGGCCATGGCAACATCAATAGCGCCTGATTATAGGTCGTCGATAATGCCACCGGTAACGGTTAATTGTGAATAAGCCTCTGCAGGGATAGCAATTGCTATGTGGAATAGAATAAGATGCGGCGCGGTTCGCATCCGGACCATGAAGATTTGTATGAATTGTGATACTCGGTATGAGTTATGGCGTTTCAACTGTTTAGCTATAGGGAGGGCACTAGTTTGAGAGCACTCAAGGCCGCTCTGGAAAGGGCGCGGCGCCTGGGGGCCAGCTACGCAGACCTCCGGGTCGTCAAACGCAGAGATGAAGGTATAGTAGTCAAAAATGGAAGGGTGGATTCTGTAGAATCTTCAGAAGAAGAAGGCGTGGGTATCCGTGCCTTGGTAAATGGGGCATGGGGATTTGCGTCTTGTTCGAGCTTAGAGCAGGAAGACATTGAGAGGACAGCCGAACTTGCCGTTCGGATAGCAAGGGCCAGCGCTCGCGTGAAGACAGACGATGTGACCCTGGCGCCAGTAGATGCTATCTGTGATTCCTATAAAAGTGCCTATGATATCGACCCGTTTACAGTGTCTCTCGATGAGAAGATAGGGCTTCTCATGGACGCGGAAAGGCTCGCGAGACAAAATCCGAAAATCCGGGTCGCCACCGCAGATATGGGATTTCGCAGGGAGGAGAAGATCTTCCTGAGCAGTGAAGGCGCAGATATAAGACAGGAGATAATTGAGTCTGGGGCTCATATGTCGGCTATCGCCACCGATGGCGAGGAAATTCAAGAAAGGTCCTATCCTTCGATCTTTGGGGATTACGCTACCAGGGGGTATGAATTTGTAAAGAGCCTGGATCTTGCCGGACACGCGGAGGAAATAGCCGACCAGGCGGCAGAACTGCTTTCCGCCCCTCAGTGCCCGAGTAAAGTCACTGATCTCGTGCTGGGGACAAATCAGCTCGCCCTTCAAATTCATGAATCGTGTGGTCACCCAAGTGAGCTTGACAGGGTGCTCGGCACTGAGGCCAGCTTTGCCGGTACAAGCTTCCTTACACTGGAAAAGCGGGGAAATTTCAGATATGGTTCGGATGATGTCACGATTGTGGCTGATGCAACCATTCCTGGTGGACTTGGGACTTTTGGATATGATGACGAAGGGGTTCCAGCTCAGCGAGTTGAGCTGGTGAAACGCGGCATTTTCTCTGATTATCTCACGTCAAGGGAGACTTCCCCCTTAGTCAACCAGAGAAGCAATGGATGTATGCGCGCGGACGGGTGGAACAGGACTCCAATAATTCGAATGACCAATATAAACCTAATGCCTGGAGATTGGACGCTTGACGAGATAATTCGGGACACTAAAGATGGAATATATATGGAAGCGAATAAAAGTTGGAGTATAGACGATAAGAGGCTAAATTTCCAGTTCGGCACTGAAATCGCATGGGAAATCAAAGACGGTGGACTCGGCAGGATGCTCAAGAATCCCACATATACTGGCATAACGCCGGAATTCTGGAGAAGCTGTGATGCAATAGCCAATAGGGATTTTTGGCATCTGTGGGGGCTCCCATCTTGCGGGAAGGGCGAACCCATGCAGGTGGCGCATGTGGGGCATGGAGCATCTCCGGCTCGTTTTCGCAAGGTAAGGGTAGGTGTGGGGAAATGGTGAGATTGTCTGGGAATGATTCGACCTTCGGAGCCGGGCGGACCTCTGGGGCTGGCCGCGCTATGGAAATCGCTGAGATGGCTCTTGCGATGTCCCAGGCCGATCAAACAGAGGTGCATTGCATAGAAAAGGAATCCTTTCTTACCCGTTTCGCGAATTCAGAGATCCATCAGAATACGGCCGAAAGCGCTGTACTGGTTACAGTACGGGCCGTTGTTGGGAAAAGGATCGGGATAGCATCCACCAGCAGGTTTGATGAAGACTCACTCCAATCTGTGGTGTCGCGGGCCTTTGAGATCGCAAAGAGACAGCCCGAGAATCCCCGGTTTGTGTCTTTGCCAGGGCCAGAGGCGCATGATTCTTCTGTAGAGACCTTCTTTCCTGAGACTGCGAACTTCGGACCTGAGGACCGTGCACTTGCCGTAGATGCTATAATAAAAAGGGTGCGCAAGGCCGGGCTCCTGGGATTTGGTTCATTCAGCACGGCTGTCTATGATATAGCCACGGTGAATTCCCTTGGTGTGGCGGCAGGAGAAAGGTCAACGCTGGCGAGTTTCGTCACAGTGGTGATGGGAGAAGATGGTACAGGCTATGCTGCTCGCACGTCGCGAAATGTCGCTGCCCTGGATCTGGAGGATGCAGGGAGGGAAGCGGTGGAGAGATGCCTTGCCTCCCGGGGAAGCGTTGCCATAGAGCCCGGGGAATATACAGTCATCCTTGATACCTATGCCGTTGCTGACATGATAGACATGCTCTCATATATGGGATTTGGCGCCCTCGCCTACCAGGAAGGCAGGAGCTTCATGTCCGGAGCCCTCGGAAAGCGTATCGCCGGTGAGAATATCTCCATCTGGGACGATGGACTGGCCGAGGAAGGGATTCCTATCGAATTCGATTATGAGGGCGTTCCCAAGGAGCGTGTCGAGCTCATAACAAATGGCATCGCCAGAGGGGTTGTATATGATTCATATACTGCTGGCATAGAGGGAAAGAAGTCGACCGGGCACGCGACATCGCCATCCTTTGCCAATGGCCCTTACGCTACGAATCTTTTCATGGCGCCTGGTCAATCTGATCTCGATGAGATGATAGACTCGACAGATTATGGTATTCTGGTAACGAGGTTCCACTACACGAATCCAGTTCATCCTATTAAGACATTGTTTACTGGGATGACGAGAGATGGAACATTCCTGATCGATGGCGGGAAGATCTCAAAACCATTGAAAAATCTCAGGTTCACTCAGGGCATTCTCGAGGCGTTGTCCAATGTTGAAATGATCTCAAAGGAGCGCAGGGTCCATGAAGGGGTGGCTTGTGTTCCTGCGCTGAAGATAAAGGGCTTTAATTTTACGGGGGTAACAGAGTATTAGACGATGGCGAGTTTCATAGATCAATTGAATCCGCAACAAAGGGAAGCGGTTTTGCATGTTGAAGGCCCTCTCCTCATTTTAGCGGGGGCAGGGAGTGGGAAAACAAGAGTAATCACCTATCGTATAGCGCATCTCTTGGGAGATCTCAAGGTTGCTCCGGTGAATATACTTGCAGTGACTTTCACTAACAAGGCAGCCAATGAGATGCGGGAGCGGGTGATATCGCTGGTCGGGCCCGCCGCAGTGTCTGTATGGATCAGTACTTTTCATTCGTTTTGTGTCCGTGTGCTGAGAAGAGATGCCGAGAGACTGGGATTTAGAAGGGATTTTTCCATCTTTGACCGGGATGACCAAATGACTGCAATAAGGCAGGCGCTTCGGGAACTGAGTCTCAATGAGAAAAATTATCCCCCTGCTGATTTGCTTTCGACTATCAGCAGGGCCAAAAATGATCTGATAGGACCAGATGAATACGATGCGACCGCCAGCGGCCCCTGGGAGAACACTGTGGCTCGGGTGTACAAGCAATACCAGAACATTTTGCGCGCAAATGGCGCAATGGATTTCGACGACCTTCTTATCGAGACAGTGCGTCTTCTGAAGGAACACTCGGAAGTGCAAAGACGATATCAGGAAAGATTCCGGTATATCATGGTCGACGAGTATCAGGATACAAACCGCGTTCAGTATATGCTGGTGAGGATCCTCGCCGCAAGGTACAGAAATCTCTGTGTTGTCGGAGACGAGGATCAGTCGATCTATGGATGGCGGGGGGCGGATATCCGCAACATCCTGGATTTTGAAAAGGACTATCCTGACGCTAAGGTGGTAAAGCTCGAGGAGAATTATAGATCGACGAAGTGTATCCTCAATGCTGCAAATAATGTGATAACCAATAACTCCGAGAGGAAGAAGAAAAAACTATGGACCAGAAATCCTGATGGCGATAAAGTCATATGTTGCTATGTGCCTGATGAACACGGCGAGGCGCGATTTGTTGCTGAGCAGATAGCGGAAATGCGCCTTCGTGAGCATAGGCCATGGACGGATTTTGCCATTCTGTATCGAATGAATTCGCAATCCCGCGTCATTGAGGATGAACTGCTGAAGCAGGGTATACCTTATCAGGTGGTAGGCGGGGTGAGGTTCTATGATCGTAAGGAGATCAAAGATATCCTGGCTTATCTGAGACTCCTGGTGAACCCTGACGATTCGGTGAGTCTGAGGAGAATCATCAATGTGCCCCGGCGTGGTCTCGGGGATTCCACTGTGGAGAAGTTGGCTACCTTCGCGCGCCGTGAGGGTATTTCCTTGTATGGCGCGATGCTCAGGATCGACGATGTACCTGAGATAAGCGCCAGGACGCGGAAGCCCATCGCTGCATTCATTCAGATGATGGAATCCCTCCGAAATGAGGTAGACGATCTGTCATTGCCGGAATTGATCGACAAAGTGGCAGATGCAACAGGTTATCTGAAAGCGCTCGAGGACGAAAAGACCGTGGAGGCAGAGTCAAGGATAGAGAATATAAAGGAGCTCCTGTCTGTTGCACAGGAATTCATCGTCCGTCATGGCGGCGCAGTTGAGGAGATTGGTGCGGGAGCTGGGGATGATGAGCGCGATGGCCAGGATGGCGGGTTTGATGTCATGCAGGAGCATCAAAACGGTGCCCCGGGAAGAGAACAACTCGCTTCTTTTCTCGAGGAAGTAGCCCTGGTCTCCGATATTGACAATTTCGATGACAGGGTGGAAGGTGTCACTTTGATGACTCTGCACTCGGCAAAGGGGCTAGAGTTTCCGATAGTCTTCATGGTGGGAATGGAGGAAGGGATCTTCCCTCACTCCCGGGCGCTCGAGGATTATGGCCAGATGGAGGAAGAACGCCGGCTCTGTTATGTGGGCATGACACGCGCTGAGGAGCGGCTGATACTTACATGCTCTCACCAGAGGCTGCTTTTCGGACAGCGCATCGATTCGGTGCCTTCTCGATTTATAGGGGAAGTCCCAGAGGATCTTTTGGAAATCGTTGAGAGATCATATGGATGGTCCTGATTGCATGTAGACGGTCTTGATGTCATGGGGGTGGCAGCATGGCACAGTTGCCTTTGGATGTGCGCGAAAGGGTTGAGAAACTCCGCGAACTGATCGAATATCACAATTATCGCTACTACGTGCTCGATGATCCTGTCATCTCTGACGCGGAATTCGATGGTCTGATGAGGGAGCTTTCCCGGCTGGAATCTGAGCATCCCGAACTCATAACGCCCGATTCCCCTACGCAGCGTGTCGGCGGGAAGCCGGCTGAAGGATTTGCCACCGTCATTCACCGGGTCCCAATGCTAAGCCTCCAGAATGCTTACAGTTTTCAGGAGCTAAGGGAGTTTGACGCTAGGGTAAAGCGTTTCCTTGGAGTGGGACAGGTAGAATATGTTTGTGAGCTGAAAATCGATGGGCTTGCCATATCCCTCGAGTATTCAAACGGGCGTTTCGTGAAGGGGGCCACCAGAGGAGACGGGGTCACAGGCGAGGATGTGACTCATAACATCAGGACGATAAAATCCATTCCGATGCGGCTCCGCGGCGATGACGAGGCCGATCTCGATGTCCGTGGAGAAGTCTATATGATCAAGTCAGAATTTGAGAAGCTCAATGAGGAGAGAAGCAGGAGAGGGGAGGCGCTTTTCGCCAATCCCAGAAATGCTGCTGCAGGATCTCTCAGGCAGCTGGATCCAAAGATAACGGCCTCCCGCCCGCTGAATGCCTTTTTGTATGCTATCGGGTTTTCCAACAAGCGCTTTGAGACTCACATGCAGGTTTTAGCTTATTTAAAGTCTGTCGGGTTCCGCGTCAATCCGAATATCCAGATAGCCCATGATATTGAGGAAGCCATTGAATATTGCCGCAGGTGGGGTGACCAGAGGGATACTCTTGACTATGAAATAGATGGAGTCGTTATCAAGGTCAACAGTCTTCGTTACCAGGAGATGCTGGGGGCTACCGCCAAAAATCCCAGGTGGGCCGTGGCGTTCAAGTTTGAGGCCCGGCAGGCCACTACGAAGATCAAGGATATAAAAGTGCAGGTCGGGAGAACAGGAGCGCTTACCCCGCTTGCGATTTTAGAGCCAGTCAGGCTGGCGGGATCAGTCGTATCCAGGGCTACTCTTCATAATGAGGATTATGTCCGGAGCAAAGATATCAGAATCGGGGACACGGTGATTGTTCAAAAGGCGGGAGATGTGATCCCCGAGGTGGTAAAGGTGGTCGAGGACGAGCGTACCGGCCAGGAAAGACAGTTTGTCATGCCTGACAGGTGCCCGGAATGCGGGGCTGAGGTAGTGCGCCTGGAAGGAGAGGCTGTGGCCAGGTGCGTTGGTTTGAGATGTCCGGCCCAGCTCCGGGAGGGAATAGAGCACTTCGCGTCCAGGGACGCCATGGACATCGAGGGAATGGGACCGGCTTTGGTAAGCCAGCTTGTGGATAAAGGACTGGTGCATGATTTCGCGGATCTCTACAATTTGACCATTGAGGATCTCGTGGGGCTTGAGAGAATGGGCAATAAGTCGGCCCAAAATCTCCTGGCTAGTATTGAGGAAAGTAAGAAACGCGGGCTTTCGCGGGTGCTTTATGCCCTGGGCATCCGGCATGTGGGGGAGAATGTGGCCCGGGTACTGGCAGAGCATTTCCACAGCATTGAAGCCCTTATGAGCGCCAGGTACGAAGATCTCATGGCTATCCCGGAAATAGGGCCTAAGATAGCCTACAGCATCAAGAGCTTCTTCGATGAGGAGGCGAATCGCGATGTGATACAGCGTCTTATGAAGAGCGGGGTAGTCATGGGTGAAGAGGAGAAAGCTGTTTCAGAAGGGGCCTCTTCCAGACCTTTAGCCGGAAAGAAATTCGTCCTGACAGGGGCTCTAGAGCATTTTTCCAGAAAAGAAGCGGAAGATCTCATCCGCGAACTTGGCGGCGAGGTCTCTGGAAGCGTTTCCAGCAAGACAGACTATGTAGTAGTAGGCCAGGATCCCGGATCAAAGTTTGATCGCGCGCGACAGCTCGGGGTTCCCACGATTGATGAAGAAGAATTTCTGAAGATGATCAAGAGGTGAGTTCCTTGCCTATTTCTAAAAAGGATGTTGAGCATGTAGCAAATCTGGCCAGGCTTGAGTTGGACGAAGCTGAAAAAGAAGAATTCACGCGCCAGCTCGCGAGCATTCTTGAATATGCGGACAAGCTCAAGCAACTCGATACGGAAAAAGTGAACCCAACGGCTCACCCTCTCCCTGTCCGGAATGTCTTCCGGGAAGATGAAGTGAGGCCTTCTCTCCCAATTGAGGAAGTTTTGCGAAATGCACCTGAGCGGAGCGGGAATTTCTTTAAGGTGCCAAAAATCATGGAGACAGAGTCGTAGCATAGTTGGTATAGTCTCGGTCGCTGAACCAGCTGGATCAGCTGGTCATTCGACTGGTGTGGAAGGGTCGGTGAGATTATTTGGAGCTTTACTCTTACACAGCTCATGAGCTACATGACCTCCTAATTCGAAGGGAGGTCACCGCTCGTGATATAGCAGAATCGGTTTTCAAGAGAATTGATGAGGTAGATCCGTCAGTGAAGGCATATATAACGCTGACCCGGGATCTTGCATTTTCGCAGGCGGATGCTGTTGACCGAAAGATTGCGGCAGGCGAAGAGATCGCTCCGCTTGCTGGCATACCTATAGCATTGAAGGATAATCTATCCACCAGGGATATTAGAACCACATGCGCATCAAAGATCCTAGACAATTATGTCCCGCCGTATGACGCCACTGTGGTGGAAAAGGTCCGCGATAATGACATGGTTGTCATAGGCAAGACCAATATGGACGAATTCGCTATGGGTTCATCCACTGAGAATTCCGGTTTCTTTGAAACCCGTAATCCATGGGATCTTGACAGAGTGCCTGGCGGGTCGTCGGGCGGGAGCGCTGCAGCCGTGAGCGCCCGGGAAGCGATTCTGGCGCTGGGGTCTGATACCGGCGGGTCAATCCGGCAACCAGCTTCCTTTTGTGGCGTGGTCGGCCTCAAACCAACCTATGGCAGGGTATCTCGATATGGGCTAGTGGCCTTTGCCTCATCTCTGGACCAGATAGGCCCAATTACCAGGGATGTGACGGATTGCGCGCTTTTGATGAATATCATCGCAGGGCGCGACATTCGTGATTCGACGTCAGTTGATCAGCCATGTCCGGATTACACGGCATTTCTCATTCCAGACATAACCGGGTTCAAAATAGGCGTTCCAAAGGAATACTTCGGACCCGGCCTATCCCCGGATGTGAGGGATGCCATAGAAGCGGCTATGGGGAAATTTGAAGATATGGGGGCGACCCTAGTGGAGGTCACCCTCCCTCATACAGAATATGCCCTTGCTACCTATTATCTGGTGGCCACCGCTGAGGCGAGCTCCAATTTGGCCCGGTATGACGGAGTGAGATATGGCCTGAGGGTCAAGGAAGCTCCGGATTCTGTCATGATGACCAAGCGGACTCGCAAGGAAGGCTTCGGAGCCGAGGTGAAGCGGCGCATAATGCTCGGGACATATGCCCTCAGCTCCGGCTATTATGATGCCTATTATCTGAAGGCATTGAAGGTCCGGACCCTTCTCATCGAGGACTTTGATAGGGCCTTTGAATCTTGTGACGCCATAATATCCCCCACATCCCCTACCGTGGCCTTCCGCATCGGCGAGAAGATTCAGGATCCGCTGTCCATGTATCTTTCAGATGTTTATACCGTAACTGCTAATCTGGCGGCCCTACCTGCGATTTCCATCCCATGCGGATTTGCCGCAGATGGAATGCCGGTGGGATTACAGCTTTTAGGAAAGCATTTTGATGAACCTACACTATTCCGTCTTGCGTATGCTTTTGAGGCTGCAAGCGGCCTCAGGTCTCTCTCGCCGCCATTATGCGCGGTCAGATGACCTGTATAAGGGAGGTATCCTGGTTGACCATAGCTTTAGAATCCACCCTGCCTCGGGAAGTAGAGGAGAAATATGAGACTGTCATTGGACTTGAGGTCCATGTGCAGCTTTTGACGGAATCAAAGATTTTCTGCGGGTGTAGCACCAAATTTGGCGCAGATCCAAATACTCATACATGCCCGGTCTGTTTGGGACTTCCAGGAGTCTTACCCGTGGTGAATAAGAAGGCGGTGGAATTTGCCATTTTGACCGCTCTGGCGCTCAACTGTGAGGTGAGCAATTTCAGCAAATTCGACCGCAAAAATTACTTTTACCCTGATCTGCCCAAGAATTATCAGATATCACAATATGACCTTCCATTAGGGTTCAAGGGCTCCATCATCATTTCTGTAGATGGTGAACAGAAAAGGATAGGAGTGCGCAGGGTCCATCTTGAGGAAGAGGCTGGGAAATCAATCCATGAGGGGTCAGATATCATGGGATCCAGATTTTCGCTGGAGGACTACAACAGGGCCGGCATACCACTCATGGAAATTGTGAGCGAGCCTGATATTAGATCGCCTCATGAGGCATATATTTACTTGAACACCTTGCGCAATATCCTGAGATACATTGGGGTTTCGGATTGTAAGATGGAGGAGGGGTCTCTCAGGTGTGACGCCAACATCTCTATCAGGCCAGCAGGATCTCAGGTATTCGGAGCGCAAACAGAGCTCAAGAACCTCAATTCATTCAGGGCAGTGGAGAAGGGGCTTGAATACGAGAGGGTCAGGCAGATAATGGCCCTGGAACGAGGGGAAAAGGTGGTAAGGGAGACCCGGCACTGGGATGAAGGTAAGGGCGTCACAATGCCTATGCGAAGCAAGGAAGAGGCCCACGATTATCGTTATTTCCCTGATCCGGACCTGGTTCCAATGGTGATCGAACGGGAATGGGTCGAGAAGCTGAAAAGATCCATGCCGGAGCTTCCTGCAGAGAAGCGCGATCGATTCATGCGGGAATATGGGCTTCCTGAATACGATGCGGAATTCCTCACTGAATCCAGGGCTCTTGCTGATTTCTTTGAAGAATGCGCACGCAAGTATAAAGACCCCAAGGCGGTCAGTAATTGGATGATGAGCGAGCTCCTGAGGCTGTTGAATTCTGCGTCCAAATCCATAGAGGAATCTCCTGTGGGACCCGGGCATTTGCTCAGCTTACTCGAACTTATTGATAAAGGGACGATAAGTGTCAGGATCGCGAAGGAGGTTTTTGAGGAAGCCTTTAAGACTGGGAAGATGCCTACGGAGATAGTGAAGGAGCGTGGGCTCATCCAGATTTCAGACGAATCCGAGCTGTCTTCTGCCATAGATGAAGTGATCCAGGCAAATCCCGGCCCTGTGGCGGACTTTCATTCGGGCAAAGAAAAGGCCCTGATGTTTCTAGTTGGGCAGGTGATGAAGAAGACCCGTGGCCGTGCCAATCCTCAGGTGGTGAATAGGATCTTGCGCGAGAAGCTTTCTAGGTCATAGACTCCATGTCCAGAAATCGTGATTTATGGCGTGATGATGATTTGCGAAGCGATGAATCGAAAGGTATGATGCAAAACGTCCAATACTCATGATTTTACGGGCGGAATGGAGGGGACGCTGAGTGAGGAGGAGGGTAATATCAGCCCGAAGCCGGCAGCGAGTGAGGGTCTCCGGGCTCCTAGGCTGTCTCAGGCCAACCGGAGGCGCCTGGCTGACGCTTCTCTCCTGCTGGTGACCGTCATTTGGGGTTCCACGTTCCCTCTGGTAAAGAATCTTGTAGTAAGCATAGACCCGATGGTCATAATCGCCATCAGGTTTCTAATTGCTTCTATTCTGATGGCATTTGTTTTATTCAAAAAATTACGATCCATCAGCCATAGCTTATTGATGGCAGGGGCGGTCCTTGGGGGATTCCTGTTCTCCGGGTATGCTCTGCAGACCATAGGGCTCAAGTACACCACAGCATCCAAGGCCGGATTCATTACAGGACTTTCGGTGGTGATGGTGCCGTTTCTTTCTGCAATGATTCTCCACCGAACACCCGGGAAGACGTCTATAATGGGCGCTATCCTTGCTGCCATCGGACTTGGACTTATGGCCATCGAACCGGGCTCGAGGCTGACGTTACAGATAGGCGATGTGCTAGTATTTCTCTGCGCTTTGGGATTTGCCTTTCATATTGTTTTCGTGGCGCGATACGCGCCGGCGATGGATGTTCCCCTCCTGGTCCTGGTTCAGGTCACTGTGGCGGCGGTTATAGGCCTTGCCTATACGGCAATTGTTGGAGATCTTCTGCCTGTTTTCAAACCGCCGGGCTTTGGCTGGGTAGAATGGGGCTCCTTGATCTTTCTCGGGGCGTTTGCGACGGCAGGCGCGTTCTTTGTTCAGAATTCCGCGCAGAGAATCACGACGCCAACTCGCGTAGCCATCATCCTGGCGGCGGAACCCATTTTCTCTGCACTATTTGCATGGATATTCTTGGGTGAAAGTCTCGGGATCAGGGGCATATTTGGAGCGGCTTTGATCATAGTAGGGATCCTTGGCGCTGAGCTAGGTTAGCTAGTTGCCCTGTTCTATGCATTTTCAGGGGATGCATTTTACCAGGATAATTCCGCCAAGCGTAAGTCTATTGTGCGGGGAATTTCTCGAGGAGTAAAAATAGATTGGAGGGTTTCCTATGCAGGGTCAAGGTGCTATTGGCCGTGAAGTTACATGGAGGCAGGGGCTTATCTGGTTGACCCGGACTGCGGTGCTCCTGGCGTTGACGCTTGCGTTTCAGATGATGGGCCTTCCGCAGCCTGTGACAGGTCCGGTTGTGAATGCAATGCTATTATTATCATGTATCTTTGTGGGTCCTCTGGGAGGAGTTGTAGTTGGCCTCTTTACCCCATGGATTGCCTTTGTGCGGGGTATCCTCGCCCCGCCGCTTGGGCCTATGATTCCATTCATAAGCCTGGGGAACGCTGTCCTGGTGCTGGTGTTCGGTGGGATAAGATATGCTGGGAAGAAAGCTCTTTTGGCATCTATAGTGGGTGTTATAGCAGGGGCTGTGGCTAAGTTCCTCGTGCTTTCCTCCGCCGTGCGGATGGTTGTCCAAGTGCCTCCCCCTGTGGCGAAGGCGATGCAGACTCCACAGCTTGTCACAGCCCTCATAGGCGGCGCTGTCGCCCTGGCAGTCGCGCAAGGGCTTCATAAGGCGTTGCCTGGCAAGGGGCGCTAGGGACCATCCACTTATCCGCTTGATCCGACATGCAATATGGGCCCCTTCGGGGGCCCAGTATACGCAAATGAGATGGTTTTTCGTGATCAGGGAGCAAGCAGGATGCTCGCCACCAGATCCCAGATCCGGGGATCTTCCTGCCCAAGCTCCCAGATCGCTGTCCCCCTCACGCCATTTTGCCTGATCAGCCTAAACTTCCATTCAGCAGCCTCGGGGCACTGGAACCAGACCACATGCCACCGGCCTCCGGGGACATCCGGAGAACGGTAGGCAAGGGTACATTCCCTTATTCCTGGCGCAAAGGTGAGATGCACATGGTAGGTCTCCATAATACGCAGTAGATCAGTATATGTCACCGTGGTGGCAGTTTCAACAGGGCCTACTGGCCAGTCATATCCGTATACTCCGGTAGTTATGAAGATTTTATTCAGCGGTACCTGGGATAGAGTAAACTCCTTGACTCGCACATACCAGTCATAGGATGCAAGTGGCCCAGGAGGGCCTGTTGCCGAGTGTTCTTCATATGCCATGATCACAAGCCAGTCTACATGGCGGGAAAGAGCGCGATAATCGAAACCTCCTGACCAGGGATGCGCCGGGTTCTCCTCTGTCTTGCCCGGAACAGCCTGGGTTATCATCAACCCATGGGTTCTTGCCGCAACGCTCAGATCCCTGATGAAATCAGTAAGTGGTTGACGATCTCTCGGGTCCACATTCTCTAGATCGATGTGGGGACCGTCAAGCCCGTACCTTTGAATACTGGCAATGATATTCGAGATAGCATTCCTTCTAGCTGCCGGATCCGTAAGTATCGAATGTGCAATCTCCCTGACAAATCTAGTTTCAACGAAGTTGTGTATGGTTCCTTGAACACTGAGCCCGTGTTGTCTTGCGAAATTCAATGCATCGATATCAACGCTCTCCTGTATGGAACCATCCTCACGAATGAGAAACCACCATCCATAGATCCCCATCATGAGGCCATAGTACCTCTGCAAGGATGGCATAGACTCCTCGCCAAAATAACCCCAGACTTCAGCCTCTGGCGACCTCCAAGCATCCTGTGGCATCTTCAGCGACACGATGTGAACCGCCCTTCCAGGACAATCGGGCCCCGAATGACCAGGGGGTGTCCTGGCGCTTCAGGGCTCACCCTCAGAAAATCGGTAGTCTCCAGCCCGGCTATGTCCTTGTGATTTACCCAGAATTGAGGATTCTGGGCAGGCATGAGATCGATGAAATTCCTCACTGTCCCATCTCGGCGAACGATCCATGCAGCATAGATTGAAAAGTTGCTCCCGAAAGAAGATGGAGCTGGCATAGACATGGTGGCTACATATATATGACTTGTTTCAGCTGGATGCGCCAGCACTACCCCAGGGTCCGGGACCCGCCCCTCTCTAGGGTATATGACGAAACAGCACCAGCCAGGCGGGACAGGCGCGGCCGGCGGAATCGCTGACACGCCCGGAGCTGGCATAGCCGACGGCGCGACGGCCCGCGGGATCCTGATCACCTGGCCTACATATATGAGATTAGGATCTGTGATCTCTGGATTTGCCGCAAGGATATCCTCGACCGTCACCCCAAAGCGCTGTGCAATGCTTGCAAGGGTATCACCGGGCCCGACTTCCCATTCAACATATGAGACCATAAGAGATCCCCCCTATATTCAAAGTAAACAGGACATGGTCGCCACAGGATAGAATATTCAGCCAGCTCCGGCAAGTTTCCGCATATTCGTATATTCATGGATTTGGCAGTTTCCATTCGCATCTTTGAAGGAGACGAGGGATTTTCATAGAAAAACAATTTCTAGCGGCGACCGTTCTAAATTTTCGGAGGTCTATATGGGGAATCTTGGAGCTTTAATTGAGGAAAGTGGACTTGCCAGGCTGGCTCGCTCATTCTGTGAAGCGACCGGACTCAGAGCTGTTGTCATCGATGCGCATGGCGCGCCCGTATTGAGCCCACATGATTGGGAAAACTGCGCCTTGTGCCACCTCGTGCGCTCATCCGAAGAGGGGAGGGAAAGGTGCGATAGTTGCTATGCCAGAGCCGGGGAACAAGCAGCTCAGCTCGGGGACCTCTATATCTTCCGCTGTCACGCTGGACTGGTCAATTGGGCCGCGCCAATAATGATCGGATCCGACCTCTTGGGATCTGTCGTATGCGGGCAGGTAGTGATGTGGGATTTGGATGAGATCTTCATAAACGAGGTCATACAGCGGACTAAGGATCTTGGATGTGATCCTGGCCAAGTCAGAGATGCCTTGAAGGAAATAGAAATGCTTTCGGCCAAAAAGGTGCAGGCCGCAGCTGAATTGCTCTATGCCGTCACGACATCGGTGGTTCAATCAGCGGACCTCGTTCAAAAGCAGCGCCGTGAGATTGCCATGCAGCAGGCTCGTCTTGGCGAGGAAATCCAGGCGAGAAAACGTTTGGAATTTCAATTGATGACCCAAAAGGGCGGGGCTTTCTTTTCACGTCAGAAAGAGCAAGAGCTCATAAGGCATGTGCGCGCCGGGGATAGGACACAGGCTAAATCCATCCTGAACTATTTATTGGCGGATATCTTCCTCTATGGCTCGACGCGCATCGAGATCATCAAGGCGCGACTTCTGGAATTATCCGTTATGCTATCCAGGGCGGCGGTAGAAGCTGGCGCAAGCCTGGATCGGGTATTGGGCCTCAATTACCAGCATGTCTGCGAGCTTTCACTCATTGATGACTTCGGCGACCTGTGCCACTGGATAGTGCAGCTTCTGGACAAATTCATGGATAGTGTATATGAAGTCGGCCATGCCAGCAACTCTGGTCCAGTTATGAAGGCGATTCAATATATGAAAGAGAACCTGTCTTCGCGGCTTACTATAGAAGATGTCGCAGGGGCAGTGAATATCAGTCCTTCCTACCTGAGCCATTTATTCAAGGAAGAGATGGGCTGCAGCATCATGGATTACCTGACGCAGCTCCGCCTGGAGGAAGCCAAGAGGCTTCTTCTAGATCCCTGCTTCAATGTGGCCTCGGTATCGGAGATGGTTGGGTATAGTGATCCTGCGAATTTTAGTAAGGCATTCAAGAAGGCCGAGGGAATCACCCCTAGCATCTATAAGCGGAGAGCGATAGGATAGATAGAAGGAGTGGGAGGGGAGGCACGAAGCAGGTTCGGCGAGTCACGACAAGTTGGGGATATTTAAATGAGTGGGGGTAGATGAAGTCTGCAGCCGGAGTATGCTGTTGTAATCTGCGATTTGCGTAATTCGAGGCGCATTGCAGACAGGCAGGTTGTGCAGGAACAGGCCAAGTCTGCGCTAGCGCATATAAATGCGGAGTTTTCTCCATTTATTGTTTCAGGCTTCAGTTTTACCTTGGGAGACGAATGGCAGGGTTTGCTGAAGGATCTTTCCCTCTCATATGAAATCCTCTGG
Organism: Bacillota bacterium; assembly: GCA_013178415.1. NCBI lineage: Bacteria > Bacillati > Bacillota > Bacillota bacterium. Next base: position 67,129 of record JABLXA010000013.1, read on the forward strand.
GAATTGAGGCGCCATTTTGTCGCAGGGGAGTTTCATGCGGGGATCGGGTATGGGGAAATCACCACTTCCATTGGCCCGATTCATGAGATGGATGGGCCTGCCTTCTATAGGGCGCGTGACGCTATAAATGAGTCTAAGGCATCCGGCTATGGAGTGGTGATGAGAAGCGGCAGGGCTGAGCTTGACGAAATAGTAAATCCCATAATTCGGCTCATGGAGAGTTCCCGGGACAGAATGACGGCCCGGCAGCAAGACGTGATAAGGATCTATGAGGAAACGAAGAGCATGGCGGCTGCCGCCGCGCGGATTGGTGTAAGTAAACAGTCTGTAAGCAAGATACTCAGGGCGGCACGGTGGAATGAAATTGTTGAGGCGCGAAAGGCCATAGGCCGGCTGATAAAGTTCTTTATTGATTGCGATCTCGAAAGAAGATGTTTCGTCAACCATTAGGAGTTGATGATCGGGGTGTCGCCTCTTAAAGGCTTACCTCTAGGGGGCGGGGATATCCGGGGATGGACGAATCTACTTTGAGGAAGCTGGGTTTGCTCCATGGAAGGATCGGCCTGTCTTAGGGGAGATATGTCTTTCCTGGGGAGAGGCGTATCTATTTCGGCGGCAAAGGTGTGCTTTAGTCGAGGTGTTTGAGTCATGGAAACCCTATATCTCCTTCTCCTCGCTCATGTTCTGGGAGATTTTCCGTTCCAGACCGAAACAATATCCTCCGCCAAATGTCAGGGGAGGCCCGCAGGGTATCTTTCCCACTTCATCATCTTGGTTTCCGTTTCCCTCTTGCTTACGCTGGCGCGCCTTTCGGCCCGGACGCTATTGGCGATTTTCGCCATTTCGGTTGTTCATATAGCGATAGACGCCATCAAAAACATAGGCGTCGAGAACAGGAAGGCCGACAAGGAGCTTCTATTTTTCATTTTGGACCAGGCATTACATATAATGGTCATAGTCATAGGGACCCTATATCTGGCATCCCGGTCACCTGCGCGTGAAGTCTTTTCAGGATGGTTCTATCATGGCCGCCTCATGCTTCCCGCCGGGCGCCAGGATACCTTGATCTTATCCCTCACGGTATACGCATATTCTATATTCGGGGGCGCCGTGCTGGTGCGAAAGGTGCTGGATCTAGACTGGGCAAGGCTGCCGCGTGAGGACGCCTCTTCAGAGCGACACATTGAGGCAGGCAAGTTCATTGGAATGGTGGAACGGGCGATAATCACCTTGTTTGTTGCAGATAATGCCTATGGCGCGGTAGGTTTTGTATTGGCCGCGAAATCAATTGCCCGTTTCAGGGAGCTTGAAAATCGAGACTTTGCAGAGTATTATTTGGTGGGAACCTTGACTAGCTCAGCTATAGCCGTGGGCGCAGGTTTTCTCCTGAAGGCGATCCAGGCGCTATCATCTTTACCATAGAACCGATGCCCGGGAGGGTGAGATAGATGCCGGCAAATCTGACACCGCAGTATCTCGCGGCAGAGCAGGCCTTTAAGCAGGCAAAGACCGTGGAAGAGAAGATTGCGGCGCTAGAGGAAATGCTGGCTGTCATTCCGAAACATAAGGGGACCGAGAAGCTCCAGGCTGATATAAAGACGCGGCTTTCCAGGTTGAGGAGTGAAGCGGAAAGGCGCCCCAGGGGTGCAAGGCAGGATCCGTTCCTGATTCCTAAAGAGGGCGCCGGCCAGGTGGTGCTCATCGGATTTCCCAACTCAGGCAAGTCCTCTATAGTCGGAACTCTGACCCGGGCGAAGGTGACAATCGCCGATTATCCGTTTTCCACGTCTCTGCCAGTTGCTGGAATGATGCCGTATGAAGATATAATGATTCAACTGGTAGATATGCCGCCTATTACTTCAGATGGCGCCATGCCGGGTCAGGCCGGTGCCATGAGAAATTCAGACGCGATGCTGATTGTGCTGGACGCGAGCTCTGATGACTGCGTCGACCAGATGGAAGGTTGTCTGGGCTTCATGCGCGAAAGGCGGATCCTCATGGAGGAAAGGATCGAGGGAGTAAGAGGAATAACGCCGGACCAATGTCTCATCGCCGTGACAAAGGTGGATTTGCCGCGAGAATTCTCATTGGATGAACGTCTGGACATATCTTTCTCAAGCCCGGCGCTGGACAATTTCAGGATACTGGAGGAACTCGGTCCGAGAAACATAAAGATGATCCCTGTTTCGTGCAAGACGGGGTTTAATATCGAGCTATTGAGAACATGGATATTCCGGGTCCTTGGTATAATCCGCATATATAGCAAAATCCCCGGCAAGGAACCGGATATGGACGCGCCGTTCATATTGAAAGATGGTGCCACTGTAATCGATATGGCGGCAGCCGTTCATCGGGATTTTCCACAGCGTCTCAAACATGCAAGGATCTGGGGCTCAGCAAGGTTCCCCGGCCAATCTGTTCCACGAGATTATGTACTCAAAGATAAAGATATTGTTGAGCTGCATCTGGCCTAGCCAGATCTCCGTCCTGGCATAGGCGGAGTTGCCCGGCTCGGAGGGAAGCACCAATGGGATCTGACAGAAAAAAGGTTATTGGCTGGACCTGTACATATATCCCAGAGGAAGTCATAATGGCAGCAGGGGGGCATCCTCGCAGGATGATGGGGACTCAGGCCCCTGTAAGAGAAGCGGACCGGTACCTGCCTTCTAACATATGCCCGTATGTCAGGAGTATCGTCGATCAGGGGTTTCGTGAAAGGGTAGATGGAATCGTTGTGGCATCATCCTGTAATGCCGCCGCCCATCTTTTCGATGCCTGGCGCCAGGCATTTCCAGATAGTTTCTGCCATATTATGGGGATTCCGCGTGCATATACGAAAAATGCGCTTAACTATTATGCAGCAGAGATTCGCAGGTTGATAGAATCTTTGCAGGGCTATACTGGTGAGAATATCTCCCGGGACCGGCTGTGGAGCGCAATACGCGAGGCGCAGGAAGTCAAAGACTTTCTAAATAGAGTGTACAAGCAGATGGGCCAATCTCATCTCGCTGACGCCGCGCAGGAATTTGCGTCGACCCCGGGAAGGTTTTATGGCCTTGTGAGGATGGTCTTATCAGGGGAAAGAGACGAGGCCCTGAGACGTCTTGCTGGCATGATTCGAGGTTATGGTAGATATATTGACGACGATACAGGAGTCGGCGGATTTGGGGGCAGGTCGTTCTATAAGGCGGACGGGCCCTCCGGATTCGGCCATCCCAGGGTGTACTTGATGGGCAGTCCCTGTGCAGACTCTATCATTGATACCATCGAAGAACTAGGAGCCATCATTGCCGGCGACGATCTTTGTTTCGGGAGCCGGTATTTCCAGACGGGGGTGGAGTGCGTCACACTGGAAACCGAAGAAGATCCGGTTTCCTATCTTGCTAAAATATATCTTTCCAAACCCCCTTGCGCCCGGATGCTGCATAGAGAGGGCCGAATCAGAGAGATCCTCTCGCATCTGCGAGAGATAAAGGCGGATGGAGTCATATTTCATTCCCTCAAATTCTGCGACCCATACCTGTATGAATATCCCATTCTACGCCGGAGTCTGGAGGACCAGGGGATTCCTGTCTTGCTGCTGGAAGGCGATTATACAAGGGGCGGGGTGGAGCAAGCGAGGACGCGGATAGGAGCATTCATGGAAATGTTGCAAGCGCAGCAAAGCGCGGCCCCGGTCAGGGGTTGAATGGAGGTCAATTGAATTGGCTGGTCCGCCACTTGATGATTTTGGTTTTCATCTGTCCAGGAGTGTTCTCAGGCACGCGTTGGGGGCAAAGACCATATACGCTTTAGGTCGCGGCATTTTAGCCATGAGGAGGCGCGCATTTTCCCTCAGAGCTACCTCAAAGGTGGCGGAATTTGCCCTTAAAGAGACCGCCAGGGCTTTCGATGCCAAGAATCATGTTATCTGGTCCAGCGCATTTGCCCCTGTGGAGATCTTGCGAAGCCTTGGGCTTACAATCTTCTCCCCTGAGGCGGCATCTGCGGTTTTCTCTGCCTTTGGTCTGGCAGAGAAGATGCTCGAAACTGCCGAGGAGAGTTTTCATTCAAGAGATACGTGCACTTTTCATCGAGTTGCCATGGGAGCCCTTCTTGAGGGGCTTTACCCGCAACCAGATGGCCTTGTGGCCTCTTCCCATCTTTGTGACGGGTGTCCCGGCTTGTTTCGCAATGTATATCTCGAATCCCTTTTTGGCAAAGGTTCAAATACAAATACCCAGCCTTTGCCGGATCAAAATCGAAAGCCGCCATACTACATCATCGATGTGCCATGGGGGAGGCTGGATGACGAGGCTGTAAGATACACGGCCCGCCAGCTCGAGGATATGTTTTATGGCCTGGCTTCATGTTTTGGTCTGTCCCCTGATCTCGACGAATTGAAGCAGGCAATCCGCCTGTCCAATGAGGCCCGGACATGGGCAATCCGCGCAAATGAGTTGAAGCGGCTCAGGCCCTGTCCCGTGACCGCTCGCGAAGTGGCGGATTATGTATATGTGATGTTCACAGGCTTCGGATCTCGAGATGCAGCCGAGATCTACAGGACCCTGTATGATGAAGCCCGGGAACGTGTTAAGGATGGCGGGTCTGGTCCCAATCCTTTGAGCGAAAGATACAGAATTCTGTGGCTGCATCTACGGCCCTTCTATGCCGGGCATCTGTGGGGATATTTGGAGGACAAGCTGGGCGTCAAGATTGTATTTGATGAATTCAGCCATATCTACTGGGACGAATTGGATCCAGATTATCCTTTCGAGAGTCTCGCCCGAAAGGCCCTTTCTCATCCGGGCCACGGGCCTATCGAAAGGCGCGTGAAGACGGTGTTGCGGCTGGTTGAGGATTACCAGGTAGACGGAGTTATTCATTTTTCCCACTGGGGCTGTCGCCAGTCCGCCGGCGGGGCCGTTATGATAAAGGATTACCTGAAAAAGCATGGGATTCCTGTCCTCATTCTTGATGGTGACTGTATAGATCGCAGGAACTATGCGGAAGGTCAGACCATTACCAGGCTGGAAGGATTCATCGAAATGCTGGGGTAGATCGCCTGTCTGGCAGCGAATGTGTCATAAACGCCGCGGCTGCGGTCAATGTCGCGACTCGCCGCCGGTAGAAAGGAGATGAGTATTTATGGCGGTTCCCATAACCGCTGGAATAGATATTGGTTCATTATCAACAGAAGTCGTAATCCTTCAGGGGGATAAGGTTCTCTCATATTCTATCCAGCCAACCGGGGCAAATGGCTATAGGGCCGCAGAAACCGCCATGGATATTGCGCTCGAGAAGGCTGGACTTTCCCTGGGAGATATTGCAGGTTGCGTTGCTACTGGTTATGGCAGGATCAACGCGCCCTATACTGATAAGAGAGTCACGGAGATCACCTGTCATGCCCGTGGAGCGCACTTCCTCTTCCCGGAAACCCGTACCATCATTGATATCGGAGGGCAGGACAGCAAGGTAATTCAGGTAAACAAGGCAGGCAAGGTCGTTGACTTTGTCATGAATGACAAGTGCGCTGCCGGCACCGGACGATTCCTGGAGGTTATGGCCAGAGCGCTGGAGGTCGACCTGGAGGATATGGGGCCATTGGGCGAGAGATCCCGGAAGAAACTCGTCATTAGCAGCATGTGCACAGTATTTGCGGAATCCGAAGTGGTATCGCTCATTGCCCGTGGTGAGGCAAAACACGATATCATACGCGCTATACACGATGCAGTCGCGGAGCGCGTATATGGCCAGGTGGAGCGAATCGGAAACATTGCTCCGATCACGATGACAGGAGGAGTCGCCAAGAATATCGGCGTAGTCAATAGTCTAAACAGGCTTCTCGGCGTCAGGATGAATTTGCCAGAGGAACCTCAAATCATAGGGGCCCTCGGCGCCGCTCTAATAGCTGCCGGAATCTGAGGAACCTGTTGACTGTTAAATGATCATATATTGCTCGCCTCGTGTCCTCAGGGCCGAATAGCTCCATCACCTCCTGAGCATGCTACGTTTTAGGGCATAGCTACGGAGGTGATGAGATGAGCCGTCGTGATATTGAGTATCCGGAGAATACGCCGGATATGCCGGACAATGCTGAGGAATCCATAAAATGCCCCCAGTGCGGAAATTTGGTCGGGATCACGGAATTTCAAGCACAGCAGGCAGTTACATGTCCCATTTGCGGGACGACCACCAATCTGAGGTTGCATAAGAAATTTGGAGGATCAAACGAGGAATACTGACCGTCATTTCAAGGCCGCTCCATAGGATATGAGGAAGTCCCCCGCAATGCCGCGGGGGACTCGATATTTGTATCTTACCGCGCCCGGCGCGCTGAATTCAATATCCCAACAATATGCCGGACTCAGACATTGTTGTCTTTTCGTGAGGTTATCAATTGAAGCATGGCTCTAGCCACAACCTCTGGGCCCTCTGTTTCATATCCGGGGATTCCGAGGCGTGTGCGAATCTGGCCGACAAAGACCTGGCTCGAGAAGGCAGCTTCAAAATGCCTGGATGCCAGTTCCTCATGGAGCTCCCGGTACTGCGGCGGTCCGAAGATGTTGGCAAAGTAACTATGGACAAGCCCTGTCGCGGTTGTGGTTCCCTTCGCCATGGCAGTCCCTTCCCTGAAGACTCGCATTGCCTCATTCAGATCAACAAAACGTTCTACAACAGGATGAAGCTCGTCGACTTCCTCATAATTATTGGCATAGAGTAAGTAATCTACCCTATAGCCATGGAGCACCTCATCCAGAGTGGTCACAGGAATGACCACTCGCGCGTTCACTTTCTGCGGGCTCATGATTATCGCCCGGTCTATCTGCCCGAAGGCATATCCAGGACTCAAGTCATCGAGCCGTACGAATGCGCCTATTTCGGTGCCATAGCCCCTGAGGCGTCCATCTTCATCGACTTCCAATGACCCCATATCATCAGCGATTATCCGCAGCAGGCGTATTTGATCCTCTCCCAGTACACGAAAGGCCTCCAGAGTCTCGGATTTTCCGGTTGCTGTATCACCGATGATAACGATGTTTGCCTCGGCTCCACTTTTGAGGCATATCCGAGTCATTGCCCCGTGAAATGGCATCCTCTTCAGCTTTTTCATGACATATATATTGTGCAGCGTCAGGATCATTTTCTTCAAATAACCAAAATATCCATATTTGTCTTCACAGGGCACTGCAGCGACAAGCTGAGAAGCGTTTCCGTCCTCATAGAATACCGTTGGAAGCTCGCCGAATCTTCTCATTGCTTCAGGAGGCGCGCCGAAGAGATAGATTGCATCAGGTCCCCGAGCGATCTGCTCATCAGATGCCAACTCAAACAAGTTGGCGAGGGAACACCCCAGCCCCATGAATTGGCGATGGAAATAGACGAAGACTATGACCGGCCCCACCTGGGCAGGGTAACATAGCCATTCATCTGACTCAAGTTTGATGTCGTCGAGGGGATTCTCGGCGACCTTTTTAAACTGGCCCGTCCGTTTGTTCATTGGCGGGTCAATGATCAGCGGCGGATCGATCAAGACCTGCCTTATGAATGGTATATGGCGCAGAACTTCATAGCAGCCTCCAGGACATGGCCATTTCTTGGGCGCGGCGATCAGGCCGACCTGCGCCCCTGCCGCAACCTGGCGGTAGATCCTCGGATGATCTCCAGTTATGTTTTCCTGGATATCCCGGTATGCTGCTCTCACCAGGTCGGTCAGGAGCCCAATCGTGTCGTTGAATGTACGGTATGGCCTGGAATCCAGCCTCCTCCCGCCGATTTCTGAATAGCACACAAGAAAACGGTCAAAACGTCTCCAGTAATTGTAGAGCTCCTCCACGAATTCGTTGAGCAGCTTCGGCTTCTTCAGAAGGGGCGCAGCTTCCGGGACCAGCCGGACGGCTTGATCTAGTGGGAGCTGGCCGAGGGCACGCAGCAGGGAGATGATGGATCTTTCACTGTTCGCGCCCGGCGCTGGAAGGACGTCGGAGCCATTCGGTTCCTGTTCGACATCTCTTAGGACATCTAGGAAAGGAGAATCCTTTTCCCTGAGTTCTTCTACGAAGTTGTGAACTATAGAAGAAAAAAGATTGCTATTGAGGAGTTCCTTCGTATTACTGCATATCTCTCCATCGTTCTTCAATATAATCTGGCGCGGCGACCAGACGATTTGCGTAAGCGACAAGACTCTCAACCCCTTCGCATAGGCACCTGGGTTCATTTGTTTTCATCTAGGATAGCTTATTTCCCCGACGAAAACAAGTAGCGCGGACAATTTACGAGAGTAATCGGGCTGTCACCTTTGGTGAGATTATGGTAGACTATAGAGCAAGGAGCCTAGGGGCTGTGGTAAGCCCGGGAAATAGGATGAGGTGGTATTACGTTCCCCGTGGATCCTTTCATATTAATGAGCTTGTCTATAGGCGCGGCGGGTCTTTTTGAGCAAATCAAGCATGAGCGGGCCATAAGGGCGATTCCGATTCGAGTGCATGTAAATGGCACACGAGGTAAATCTAGTGTCACTAGACTGATTGCAGCAGCCCTGAGGGGCGGCGGGATGAAAGTGCTGGCCAAGACCACAGGTTCGGCCGCCAGGATGATCTTGCCCGATGGTGAGGAAGTGCCGCTAGTCAGGCGAGGGCCCGCTACGATCCTGGAATATATACCGGTTCTCCGAGAGGCGGCAAGGCGGCATGTGGATGCGGCAGTCATTGAATGCATGGCAGTAAGGCCTGAATATCAGTGGTTCGCTCAGCACCGTCTCATCAAGGCGACCCATCTTGTCATCACCAATACCAGGCAAGACCATATGAGCGAGATGGGTTCGACTGAGGAAGAGATCGCGAGATCCTTATGCACGACCGTCCCACAGGGCGGGATCGTCTTCACGACAGAGAGATCGAACCTGACACTCATTCGCCAGGAAGCGCAAAGACTGGGGAGCGCTGTCTTGATCCCTGATGATCTTGGCTATCCATCAGGGAATTCTGATGTTGTGCGACAACTTGTGCAGAACCTTCCTTACCCCGAGTTTGAGGAAAATATAAGCCTTGCTTTGGCCGTAGCCAGATGCCTTGGCATCCCGGAGCATGATGCTGTAGAGGGAATGATGCTTGTAAAGCCCGATCCCGGGGCCTTGAAGATAATAGAGTGCGACTGGCCTCAAATGGGGGTTCGCTCCTATTTTATAAGCGCTTTTGCCGCAAACGATGTCCAATCAGCAGAGACAGTGGTAAGACGGGTATATGAGATCCTAGGATTGGACAGGCTCCCCCTTTTCGGAATCCTCAACTGCAGATCTGATCGTGTCGATAGAACCATCCAATGGATGAAGGCCATATCACAAGGCCGATTTCGGATATTTAGGGGTGTTATCGGGATAGGCCCGGATAGTCATCGCCTCAAGACCCTCCTGCCCGTCAGCCGGAGGGAAGGGTGGGACCTTGATATTTTGGGGAACGCCTCTGCCGGCATGGTAATGAATGTGCTTCAAGGAAAAATGGCTTCAGGTGGGGGTGCCTTTGGGCTCGGCAATATATCCGGCATCGGGATGAGTCTGGTAAATTTGTGGGAGAGGATGGGCAGATCCTTGGCGTGGAAACCTTGATCGGGGTAGGCGCTATATGTAGTATTCTGGTGACTGAGCTATTTCATATTTCGCCCGGGGGCCTTATAATTCCGGGTTACCTGTTGGTCTGTTCAAGGCATCCCTTGTGGCTGCTCGCTCCAGTTGGGGTGGCGTTCATCGCAATGGAATCGTACAAGATTCTGTCGCGCCACATTCTATTGTTTGGCCGGCGGAAATTTTCAGCTATGGTGATAATTGGGATGCTAGTGTGGGGTATAGCTATAAGAATCCTGGCGAATTGGGTGGATTTGACCAGGTTGCCCGGGCCTGAATGGAGCATCGTCGCATATTTCGCGCCTGGGCTCATGGCTTCGGATATGGAGCGGCAGGGGGTAGTGAAGACTCTCATATCAGCCATAGCCGCTGTGGCGCTTCTCAAGGCCGCGCTGATGATATTTGGGTTCCTCGTTCCAGCCATATGATCCTTTATTCTGCGGGATTTGGCTCCATTCTTGGATGCCTGATGGCCTTTTTTTGCCACCTTCCCGTCCGGTAGTAGAGCCAGCTGAGGATAACTCCCACAACCGGGCTCGAGGCTACAGCCATCCAAATGCCGCGGACGCCAAGGGCAGGCATGGACGATAGATAGCGCGCCAATGGCACGCGGACGAACCAAAGTCCAGCCATGGTGTTGATCATCCCCGGAACAGTGTCTCCTGCTCCCCTCATCACGCCATTCAAAGTGAACATAATAGCCATGGGCAAATACGAAAGGCTGACTGTCCTGAGATAGCTTGCCCCAAGTTGAAGCACTTCACGGTCCGTGGTGAAGATCGATAGTAGGGAGCGCGGAACGGTCACCATGACAAGCGTCATAAAAAGGGAGACGGCGGACACTATGCGTATGCTGGCCCTCACTGTCTCCCGTACTCGCTCGTGTTTACCGGCTCCCAGGTTTTGTCCCACAAGGGATGACACGGCCAGGCTAAAAGTCATCGCCGGCAGAAATGCGAATTGATCCAGGCGTAGGCCTACCCCGTAGGCCGCGACCACGTTCTTGCCAAATGAATTCACTATGGAGCTTACTGCAAGCCCAGCGAGCGAGACCACAAGCTGTTGGGCCCCGGCAGGGAGGCCGATCTTGAACAGGTTCTTTATAAGATATAGATCAAATCCGCGAAAGTTGACGTGGATTTTTATCTTGTTTACCCGGGCGATATGCCTGAAACCGAGGAAGGCCGATATGGCCTGCGCTATCACTGTCGCTAGCGCCGCTCCCGTGACTCCCATGCGTGGGAATGGCCATATGCCAAAGATCATAATGGGATCTAACACAATATTTAAGAGGGTGGCATACGCCAGGAAGATCAAGGGAGTCCTTGAATCACCCATTCCACGCAGGATTGCCCCGATGATGTTGTAAAGGAACATAAAAGTGAGGCCGGCCAGAAACACGACGAGGTATTCAGAGGCCATTTCAAATATCTCGGCAGGCGTATTAACAAGCTCCAGGATCTGCCGGTTGAGCGCTATTCCGAGAATGGAAACTGCTACTGCCACTATCGTCAGGAGCATAATTGAGTTATCAATGGTAAGCTCCATTAAATCCTGCTGTCTCGCCCCCTTGAACTGTGCAACCAGTACTGTGGTCGCCATTGTGAGGCCCATGGCCACCGCGATGAGCGAGAATATTATAGGGGCGCTGACAGATACTGCCGCCAGAGCTCCTGGTCCCAGAAAACGACCGACCCAGATGCTATCAACGGTATTGTAGAATGTTTGGAGGAGATTTCCCAGCAACATGGGGATGGAGAACCTGATCAGGTGATTGGGGATGCTCCCCTCGGTGAAATCCATTGTGTGGTCTCTGGGCAATGGGCTCTTCCTCTCTTTAGCGCAAATAGGTCCAGACAAATGCGGATTGCCCGCCAAAAATGGGCCCAAACGACGCCCGCGGCATCTCTATTCCCATCATGATTGTCTGAATTCTACTATACCCGATAGGCAGGGGCCTGCGCAAGCCGACGCAAACCCTGTAGGCGCGATCTTTCCAGCGTTGTTTTTCCTTTTGGATATGCTATATTATACTATGAACGACTGGCAGACATGGAAACTAGAGCCTGCCACTGCCGCGAACAGCTCGAAAGGGAGGGAGCAGTCGTATTCCTGAGTCATCATGGATCGTCGGGAATACTATCGCGCGATTTTATGGCCAAGATTCCTGTTCCATTGGAAAATGCAGTGACTCTCGTAAACCATGGGCCGACAGTCCTCATTTCGACTAATGATCCCAACTTGGGCCGGCCCAATGTTTTTGCGCTCGCCTGGATCACGCCGGTGGGCTTTGAACCGCCGACCATTATGATCGCTGTATCATCGGGCAATTATTCTGATCAGCTCATATCGTCGACGGGGGAGTTTGTGGTGAACATACCCAATAGCTCGCTGGCTGATAAAGTTGATTACTGCGGCAACGTATCCGGCCGGGCGGTGGATAAATTCAAGGCCGCGGGACTTACGGCCATCCCCGCTCAAAAGGTCGGCGCGCCCTTGGTCGAGGAATGCATAGGACACTTGGAATGCCGGGTTATCGAGAGAAAACCCTGGCAGGGCGATTCCCTCTACTTCGCCGAGATCCTGGCTGCATCGGCAGATGAAGGGCTCTTCGAGAAGAAATGGGACATGGATAACCCACGAGCCCATAGCATTCACCACATGGGCGGGAATCATTATGCCATTGCAGATCATTCAATAGAGATAAATATAAATATCGGGTAAAATCGGGAATCTCCTGAAGGTGATTCTCCATATTTGGCGAAGTCATATCCGTTGGGATGAAATCTTGGGGGTAGGGGGATTCCGTCACCTATGTTATCTGCGCGGTTTGTGCGACCTCGGTTGCCTTTACCGGGACCTGGATTTTCTCGTTTTCTCCCCTATTTGTCATTTTTCTGTATCCTAATCTGTTTTGTGATATGGGAACCAGATTACAGTCTGGCTTCCCCCTCTGCATCGCAACCTTCCGGCCAGTACACAGTGAAGCCCGAGGATGTATTGGATATTTCCGTGTGGGGTCATGAGGACCTGAGGGGAGTAATGACTGTCAGAGAGGACGGGATGATCACTTTTCCTCTCGCAGGTGAGGTCAAGGTTTCGGGACTTACAGTGTCCGAGCTTCAGGAAGTGCTTGAGAAGCGGCTGTCAGATTACGTCAAGGATCCTCGGGTGACCGTAGTCGTAAAGCAGGAAAAGCCTTTCAAGATTCAGGTCCTTGGTGCCGTCAAAGTCCCGGGCAGTTATAACTTTCCTGGCCGCATACCGCTCACTGACGCTCTTGCCTCAGCTGGCGGCGTGACTCCCGAGGGGGACTTGAGCGCAATCGCCATTACCAGCCGTCAGGGCGGCGACGGGGCGCCCTTGACCAGGCGATTCAATCTCGAAGGCATCTTGTCTGGCGAAGGCACTCAGGAAGTGCCATTATTATCTGATGGTGATGTGGTCTACGTTCCTGAGATATTCCGCCGAGTCACCATTCTTGGGGAGATAGCAAAGCCAGGTGTCTATGAGATAAAGAAAGGAACGAGACTCCTTGAGGCAATAGCTGCCGCTGGTGGCCCGACACTTCAAGGGGATATTTCAAGTGTGGTTGTATCCAGACAGCAGAATGGCAAGAATGATACATTCGAGGTGGATCTTGAGCAGATTTCACGGGGGAAGGCAGGGGATTCATCCAAGGATAATCTCGTGCTGGCGCCCGGCGACTCAATCTATATTCCGCGAGCCATTGTAGTGCAGGTCCTGGGCGAAGTGAATGCCCCGGGCACCTATCGTCTATCTGCGAAAAGCCGTTTCATCGATGCCATTGCCGTAGCCGGTGGAGTGAAGACCACAGGGGATCCCGCCTTTATTAGACTAACCAGGTCCGGAGATGGCAAGTCTCTGGTTCCTGAGACCATAATTGTTAATCTGGACCAGATCCTAAAGGGAGACGCTGATAAGAACTTTCCGTTGAGAGATCAAGATATAATCTCCGTGCCGGCCATTATCAGGCAAGTGTCTGTTTTGGGTGAAGTGATGAAGGCTGGGGTATTCGATATCAACAAGGATACGCGTGTCCTTGATGTGATAGCCCAGGCAGGAGGCCCGACCGAGCAGGGAGATACTTCTGCGGTGGTGGTCACGAGGCGGGATGGAGACAAGGTTGAGACCTTCACCCTGGACTTGGACAAGATCTCCATGGGGCTTGCTCCGGGAGACAATATTCTCTTGAGGCACGGCGACTCCATTTATGTGCCCAGGGCAGTGGTTGTGCAGGTTCTTGGGCAGGTTGAGGCTCCTGGAACATATCGGTTGAAGGCGAAGAGCCGGGTGGTGGAGGCTATTGCAAAGGCAGGGGGCATCCGGGCTGATGGAGATCCTTCGGCCATCAAGGTGACCAGGGCAGGGGAGAAGGGGCCTGAAACCTATGTGGTGGATCTCGACGAGATCCTGAAAGGGCGGCCAGAGAAGAACCTGGTGCTGGAGGACCAGGACATAATCTCTGTGCCTGAACTTATAAGGCAAGTCTCCATCTTGGGCGAAATATCCAAACCCGGGACATACAAGTTGCATAAGGACATGAAGGTCCTTGACCTTATTGCGGAGGCCGGTGGTCTGAACAAAGACGGAGACTCCACCCATGTCCTGCTGAAGAGAAAGCAAGGTGACTCGGAAACAACCTTGACCATAGATCTCAGCGTCCTCTCTTCTCAGGCTGGGACAGGGAATACCCCTGAGCTTCGAAATGGTGATATTGTATATGTCCCAAGAGCCCTGAGGATCCAGGTTCTAGGAGCGGTCCGCGCGCCAGGGCCATATGTTCTGCCATCAGGGAGCACCCTAACTGAGGCAATCGCCAGGGCTGGGGGACTTGATCCAAAGGGGGATCCGACCCATATAACACTCACGAACCGGGTGCCATCTGCAGCTGGTGATATCCAGAATGGCCCATCCTTGACTCCGAGGGTTGTGAACCTTGAGGAGATCCTGAGCCGGAACAAAGCCCAGGATATCCTTCTTGCCGACGGGGACACGATTTTCGTGCCGCAGTTCGTTCTCAAGGTGTCATGCCTCGGCGAAGTCGCAAGACCCGGAGTATTCGACATAGACAAGGATACCCGCCTCCTTGATGTTATAGCGCTTGCGGGAGGCCCGACCCAACAAGGAGATACTTCGAGTGTGACGGTTACTAGGCGGTCGGGGGATAGTATCAAGACATTCACGGTAGACCTGGACAAGATTTCGGCTGGGAGGCTGTCTGGAGAAAATATAGCGCTCCAGCATGGCGATACCATATACGTCCCACGCGCCATAGCAGTCCAGGTCATGGGGAAAGTGCGTTCGCCAGGTCTTTATTATCTGAAGGCAAAGAGCCGGTTGCTGGATGCCATAGCCAGGGCAGGCGGACCCTTAGATGAGGCTGATACAAGCAGCATAGTATTTACCACAAAGTCCCACGGGGAAGATGGCAAAGAAGCATCCATGGTGACCGTGACACGTCTGGTGAATGTAGATGGTATATTAGAACAAGGTAAGGCAGGGGACAATTACGAACTCGCGGATGGTGATGTGATCTTCGTCCCGGAGGCTTTCAGGGATGTAGTTGTGGTCGGCGAGGTGGCACGGCCGGGCGTGTATAAGGTAGGCAAGGATGCCAGGCTCATGGATGTCATAGCTCAGGCTGGCGGTCCCTCCCCCCGGGCCGCGCTGGAGGCTGTGTGCATCTTTGAGCGGGGTCAGGTTTCAAAGGGCCAGGAGGTCAAGCTGGGCATGAATAACCTGCTATTTCAGGGTAACGCCACAAGCAATCCTCCGGTGAAGGCCGGCGATATCGTGTACGTGCCGGAGACAAAGAAGCTAGACTGGGGCAAGGTCTTCTCATTCTTATCCGGTCTGAAACTAATCAAGGATCTCATTACTTACTGATCGGGGGACGATTCTCAATATGGATCAGGACGAGGTAGATCTCCTTCAATATCTAAGGGTCATATATCGATGGAAATGGGCCATTCTCATCATTCTTTTGACGAGCGCTCTAACGGCTTATGTGGTTAGTAGTCGAATGATTCCTGTCTATCAGGCATCAGCCAGCGCCCTGGTGAAAGCCGATGCCGCCATGTCGGCTATCCCGCTTTTTCAAGCTCAGATGGGGGCCGGGGCCAATGCCGCCCAAAACTATGTGGAAATCCTGCGCAGCCGAACTCTTCTGGAACGTGTCTTAGCCCGGCTGGGAATGGATGTGCCAGTGGACTCGGCAGAATTTCAGGATCTCAGGAATAGCATCTCAGCGCAGCTGGCACAGGGGGCTAATACAATTAAAGTCACGGTGAACTCCACGGATCCATTTAAGGCTGCTCAATTGGCGAATGCCATGATAGACATGCTTATTCAGGAAAGTCAGAGATCAAACCAGGAATCCGCCAGAACAGCTCGAGAGTTTTTGGAGCAAAGGCTCAAAGTCTCCGAAGGGCAGCTCAGGCGCGCAGAGCAGGCTCTCCTTGATTATAAAAGATCCCATAGGGTCATAGAACCTTCAGAAGAGACCAAGGCACAAATCGAAAAGATAAGTTCGCTGGAAACCGCGCTATCTCAGACGGAAGTGGCTATCAGTGAGCTCCGGGCAAATACGGAACAGATGCAAAAAGATATACGGGCTCAGAATCCTACCCTGGTTACCTCTGAAACCGTGGTCGGCAATCCGTTGATCGAGCAGTATAAGGGCAAGCTCTCAGAGCTGGAAGTGGATCTTGCGGGAGCCAGGGAAAAGTATACAGATAAGCATCCGACGGTGTTGAGTCTGCGGTCGCAAATTCAGGAATTGAAGGAGAAGCTGAATAATGAAGTGGAAAGGGTCGTGAGCGCGCAGACGACGACCCTCAACCCGATTCACCAGCAGTTGCTATCGCAACTGGTTCAAGCTGAAGCTCAAATCGTGGGGCTTCAGGCTAAGAGAGATGCCTTGAAGGAGCTTGTGGCCCAGAATGAGGCCATGCTTACCACGATACCAGAGAAGGAACTAAATCTGGCCCGGCTCATGAGAGAACAGCGAGTTGCGGAAGAGATATATGTCATGTTGCTCACTAAGTATGAGGAGACGAAAATAACAGAGCAGTCCTGTAATGAAATCGGATAAGAATTGATAAAAGGGGAGCCTCCTGGTATAACATTAACGAAACCCCACAAAGACAGGAGGTCCCCAAAGCTGATGGACAAAACTGCAAAGATTCAATT